>NZ_AKJP02000010.1:0-109034 GCF_000282275.2 Pseudomonas sp. GM30
GGAATGCGTTCCCCTGTAGGAGCTGCTGAAGGCTGCGATCTTTTGCTCTTCAAATAAAAAGGCCGAACGGTAGTTCGGCCTTTTTCATCCAGTCAGCGATCAGACGTGTTCGCTGCTCTTCACCTGGGGCTTAGGCGCGCCGTGCCCATGATCGTGTTCATCAGGCTCGATCACCGGAACTTCCTTGCCATCGCAATCATGCAGCTTGCCGTCACTGAAGTAATCGCCTTCACGCAGCGCCGCCAGGTCGCGATAACGCAGGGTGCGCTCTTCTGCCGCGGCAAACACCGACTGCTGGTCCGAGTTGCCGGCAGTGAAGTGGTTGAAGGTCAGGTTCAGCACAATCGCCATGATCGCCGACGAGCTGATGCCCGAGTGGAAAATGGTCGCGAACCAGCTCGGGAAATGATCGTAGAAGTTCGGTGCAGCAATCGGGATCATGCCGAAGCCGATCGAGGTGGCGACGATGATCAGGTTGACGTTATTGCGGTAATCGACCTTCGACAGCGTACGGATGCCGCTCGCCGCCACCGTACCGAACAGCACGATACCGGCACCGCCCAGCACCGAGGTCGGCACCGCAGCGATCACCCGCCCCATGAACGGCAGCAAGCCGAGAATCACCAGGAAGATACCGCCGGTGGCCACCACATAACGGCTCTTGATCCCGGTCACCGCCACCAGCCCGACGTTCTGCGCGAAGGCGCTCTGAGTGAACGAACCGAAGATCGGCGCAAACATGCTCGACAGCATGTCGGCGCGCAGACCGTTGCCCAAGCGTTTGGAGTCGACCTTGGTGCCGATGATCTCACCGACCGCCAGAATGTCCGCCGAGGTTTCCACCAACGTCACCATGACCACGATGCACATCGACAGAATCGCGGCGAAGTGGAAGGTCGGCATGCCGAAGTGGAACGGCGTCGGGAAGCCGAACATCGGCCCTTGAGCGACACCAGAGAAATCGGCCATGCCGAGGAACACCGCCAGAATCGTGCCGATCACCATGGCCAACAGGATCGACAGACGCGAGATGGTCGAGCTGCCGACCTTGCTCAGCAGCAACACCAGCACCAGCGTCACCGCCGCCAGACCGATGTTCTGCATGCTGCCGAAGTCCGGCGCGTGGCTGTTGCCGCCCATGGCCCAGCGCGCGGCCACTGGCATCAGCGTCAGGCCGATGGTGGTGATCACGATGCCGGTCACCAGCGGTGGGAAGAACTTGGTGATTCGCGAGAACACCGGTGTGATCAGCAAGCCGATCAACGACGCGGCGATCACCGCGCCGAGCACCGACTGGAAGCCGCCCTCCCCGCCACTGCTGACGATCGCGACCATGGTCGCCACACCGGAGAACGACACGCCCTGCACCAGCGGCAACTGACAGCCAAAAAACGGTAGACCCAGGGTTTGCAGCAGTGTCGCCAGCCCCCCCGCAAACAATGAAGCAGCAATCAACAAACCAATGTCCGCCGGCGACAGCCCGGCCGCCTGGCCGATGATCAGTGGCACCGCAACGATACCGCCGTACATGGTCAGAACATGTTGCAGGCCGTAAGCCATATTCGCGCCGACCCCGAGATTTTCGTCCTCGGGCCGTTGGTGTGAAACATGGGGCGTTTTCATGTGGGGGGTTCCCTGGTTTTTGTTATGCGCACACTGTATTCAATACTCGGGACAAATGTCCATAGAGTTGTATACAACTTGTCAGTCACATAATGGATAGGTAGCCACCGAACCTTCTATCTCACTGTCTCCATCCCCCACAAATCCGGCAACACACTCCTTCCTTCATTCGAATCAGCGCCCACCAGGCTGAAGTGTTCATGGCGACCAGCGGTGCATCGGCGCTCTTTTTTATACATATAAAGTATGCATAATGAAGTCATTCGACATTCAGTACGACAAAAGCAAGAACGCAGCCAATAAACTCAAGCACAGAAGCGTCAGCCTTGCCGAGACCGAGCCGGTCTTTCACGACGAGCGCGCGCTGACGATCGAGGACAACGACCATGACGAACAGCGCTGGATCACCCTTGGACTCGACGGCAAAGGCCGCTTGCTGGTGGTTGCGTACAGTTATCGCGAAACCAACGTCGTACGAATCATTTCTGCGCGTGTCGCTACACCGAGCGAGCGTTGCGCTTACTTTCTGGAGACTTGAACGATGAAAGATCAATACGATTTCTCGCAGGGCACGCGCGGCGCATTGGCGCCCGCCAAGGGCAAGACCCGCATCACCATCATGCTCGACGACGCCGTGATCGAGGCCGCGCGCAATGTCGCGGAAAACGAGGGCTTCGGTTATCAGACGGTGATCAACAACACCCTGCGCCATGCTCTGCTGGAGGCTGGCAGTAAAACGCGGGAGGTAGAGGCACCCCACGCGGGGCTATTCAAGCAAGGCATCACCGCCGCCGACCTCAAGAGCCTGGAAAAAAAGCTGTCGGCAGCGGTCGGGGAAATCCGCCGGGTGCTGGAGCCGGAAGCCAAGCCCTGAGATCAGCCCGGCACGAGCATCCGCGCCAGCGACTGGCGCACGTGCGGCTGGTCAGGCAGGCGCAGGCCGAACTCCTGCTCCAGCACTTCAATCAGTTTATCGACATCCGTCACCTCGCGCCGCTCGCTGTCGGCGCCCATGTGATGAATCGCGAAGCTGCCGTTGTTCAGGGTCCGACGCCAGCCATCGCCAGTGCGCGCAACCATCAGCCGTTTGGCGAACGGGGACTCGGGATGGGTCGAGACGTACCAGTTGCCCAGGGTGTAATCGATGTCTTCCTGGCGTTGCAGATCAAACAGGTACATCGCGCGCCACTCGCCTGCGACATTGGCGCGTAGCATGTAGCCGTCGGCCTGTTTCTCGATGCGATAGGATTCATGCGGCGTCGGCTGTTCAGCCTCGCTATCGAGCAGCAGCGGCGCAGTCGGCACCATGCCGCCAAAGCCGACATCGGTGATATAGCGCTCGCCGTCGATGATCACCAGGCTCAAGCGATGGGTACGCGCCGTCCACGTGCCCTCAGGTTGCGCCAGCACCACGCGCCCGGAGATGCCACGGGCCTCGAAGCCCAATTCCTGCAGCAACGCGAGAAACAGATTGTTCAGTTCGTAGCAGTAACCACCCCGGCCACCGTGGAGAACCTTTTGTTCGACCGACGCCAGATCGATCAGCACCGGCGCGCCAGTGATCGTCGACAGATTCTCGAAGGGAAAGACGCCGGTATGGCGCAACTGCAACTGTCGCAGGGTTCCCAGGGTCGGTGCCGGTGGAGCATCGAAGCCCAGACGTTGCAGGTACAACGTCGGATTCGCCAGACGTGGCTCGCTCATTGCTCAGTCCTTTTGCATGTGGCCGCGGATCGCTGCGCCGCTGGCCGACAGGTATACGGGATCAGGCCACCACTCCGACAATTGATTTCGCCAATCAACGCTACCGCCGCTTGCGTGAACCGATGCGAATCCAGGTCGGGGCATGGTCGCTGGCGTGCGGTTCGTTGCGCACCCAGGCGTCGACCCCGGCCTCGTGCAGATACGGGCTGAGTGCCGGGTTGAGCAGCAGATGATCGATGCGCAAACCGGAGTTGGTTTGCCAATGCTGGCGGAAGTAATCCCAGAAGGTGTAGAGGCGATCGTCGGGATACAGATGGCGCAGCGAATCAGTCCAGCCCTGATCCAGTAGCCGTTGATAACACTCGCGGCTCTCGGGTTGCAGCAGCGCATCCTTGAGCCAGGAGCGAGTGTTGTAGATGTCCATGTCGGTGGGCACCACGTTGTAATCGCCGGCCAGTACCACCGGATGATCGCTGCCTTGCAGATCCTTGGCATAGCGGATCAGGCGTTCGAACCAGGCCAGTTTGTAGTCGAACTTCGGCCCCGGCTGCGGATTGCCATTGGGCAGGTACAGACAGCCGACCAAGACCCCATGCACCGCCGCTTCAAGATAACGGCTGTGCTTGTCGTCCGGATCACCCGGCAGACCGCGACGGCTCTCCAGCGGTTGCGCATCGCGGGCGAGAATTGCCACGCCGTTCCATGACGCCTGCCCGTGCCAGATCGCGCCGTACCCCGCTGCCTCCAGTTCGGCGGCGGGGAATGCACTGTCGACCGACTTGAGTTCCTGCAGACAAGCGATGTCCGGTTGCTCGCGCTTGAGCCACTCCAGCAGGTTCGGCAAGCGTGCGCGCAGGCCGTTGACGTTGAACGTGGCGATCCGCAGGTTTTTCATCGTTCAGGCTCCGGCGAACAAGGTGTGAAAATTGTGACCCTGTGCTGACGGCGGTGGTTGCATCGGATCAACCGGCTGCGGCGTAATAGGCGCTCGCCACTGCCCCGAACTGCCGAGACTCGATTCCATGCTCACCACCCTGCAAGGCCCGCGCATCCTCCTGCGTCCGCTTCAGTACAGCGACGCCGACGCCCTGCTCCGCGCTGCCGCCGACGGCGAACTGTGGAACCTCACCGTCACCGTGGTGCCGTCGGCGAGTACCGTCGACAGCTATCTGAAGAAGGCCCTCGACGGCCGCGACGCCGATACGGTCATGCCGTTTGTGATTGTGTTGAAGGATAGCGGCGAAGTGATCGGCTCGACCCGGTTCTGGAAGATCGATCCGCTCAATCGCAAGCTGGAAATCGGCAGCAGCTGGATTTCCGCGCGCTGGCAGAAATCCTTCGTCAACACTGAAGCCAAATACCTGATGTTGCGCCACGCCTTCGAAGTGCTCGATTGCGTGCGAGTGCAGTTCACCACCGACGAGAACAACCAGAAGTCGCGCAACGCGATTCTGCGCCTCGGTGCGCAACAGGAAGGCATCGTGCGCCACGAGCGGATCATGCCCGACGGACGCAAGCGCAACTCGGTGCGCTTCAGCATCATCGATGACGAGTGGCCGCAGGTGCGTCAGGCACTGGAGCAGAAACTGGCGGCCGACCGACACTGAGGCTCGACAACCGCTCGTCAGGCAATCGGCACCAACGGGTAAAAGCGTCAGACCAAAGTCAGGTAACCGACCCCTTCTGGAGACGTACCATGACTACACGCACACTCACCTCGTTGTTACTCGCCGGCCTGCTCGCCGCCACCTCGGCTGCCAGCTTCGCGGCGAACGACAGCTCTGGCACATCGAGTACCAACCCCGACGTCAACAAAAGCACGCCCAAGCCGCCGGACAACACCCCGGGCGCACCTGCCGGCAGTAACGGTGCGGGTAGCCCTGGTTCTGGCAACGGCACCGGCACCAACGGCGGCGCCATGGGTTCGGGCTCGGGGGCTGGCGGCGGTACAGGCGCGGCCGGTGGCGGAACCGGCGGTGCGGGCGGTGGCTCGGGCAGCTGAACGAACCGGCGTTACGGTTGGTAATGAGACCCGCGTGAGGGAGCTTGCTCCCTCACGCTTGTTGAAGCGTCGAAACCTCAGCGATCCGAACGAATCAACTCGGCAAAGCCTGCATCCAGTGACAACACCGCCGCGCGATTGCGACCGGCATTTTTCGCCTGATAAAGCGCCGCGTCTGCACGCTGAATAAACACTTCCAGACTGTCATTGCCACTCGGGATAAACGAATAGCAGCCCAGACTCACCGTCAGATACCCGGTCGGTGACCCGCTGTGGGTGATGCGTTTATCCATCACGCTGCGGCGGATCTGCCCGGCAATCGCCAATACGCCATTTATATCGGTATCCGGCAGCAGCACCGCGAACTCCTCGCCACCGTAACGCACCGCCAGGTCAGCCTTGCGCTGGCAGCAATTTTTCAACACCTGCGCCACCTGCGTCAGGCAATGGTCGCCCGCCACATGGCCGTAGGCATCGTTGTAGCGTTTGAAGAAATCGATGTCGAGCATGATCAGGCCGACCGGACTCGACTGCCGAGCGCCGCGGGCAAATTCGACTTCCAGTGAACGCTCGAACAGGCGCCGATTCGCCAGCCCCGTCAGGCTGTCGTGGGTCGCGATCTGCTCCAGTGCGCGCTGCGCCTTGCGCAGGTTTTTCTCGATGCGCTCGCCGTCGCGCACCTGATGAATGAAAACCCAGCCGAACAGTCCGACGCCGAGAATCACCAACGCCACAATCACGCTGGACTGAAAGGCCCGCTCGTACCAACCCTTGAGAATCGTGTCGCGCGAGGACGCCGCCGCGACCACCAGCGGATACGAGCCCAACTGACGGTAGCCGTACAAACGCACCACACCGTCGACCACCGACTTGATCATCGCGGTACCGGCTGGAGCCTCGGGCAGCAGCTTCTGATAAATCCTGCCTTGCGCCAGTGACGAGCCGATCAGGCCTTCGTCGAACGGTCGCCGCGCCAGCAACGTGCCGTCCTTGAGTCCGAGAAACATGATGCCGTTGTCATCAAGGCTGAAGCTTTTGAAGAACCGGTCGAAGTACGCCATCTTGATCCCGGCCATCAGCACGCCCTGGAAATTGCCGGCACGGTCGTTGATGCGTTTCGAGATCGGGATGATCCACTCGCCATTTTCGCGGCTGCGAATCGCCGGGCCGATGTGCGCCACAGTGGAAACGTTCTGCTGGTGAAACTTGAAGTATTCGCGGTCAGCCACACCATTGCCACGGGGCAGATCGGTGAACGAGGTGATCACCCACTGGCCCTCGCGATCGAACAGGAACATGCCGTGCAACTGCTCCAGTTGCTGCACCCGACGTGCAAAAGTTTTTTGCAGACGAGGACGCTGCGCGGCACCGTAACCATCGTCTTCGACCCAATCCACCAGACTGGTAAGCACCAGGTCGGCGGCCAGAAACGTGTCTTCGGCCTGCTGCGCCATGGCCCGGGTCAGGTTGGTGGACGCCATTTGCGCAGTCGCCAGATCCTGGCGCCGTGTCTGCTCCAGTTGCAGATAGAGCAAGCCGGACAGGCACAGGCACACTGCAACGATGAACAGCGCTGCCGCCTTGCGCAGCGGCAGGCGTTTAAGCGTGCCGGGAGTCTGATGCGGGTCGTGAATGGGGATTGGCAAAAACGTGTCCTGGGCAGGTACGACAGGGGCCGCAGCCCGAAACCCTTGCTTTTCGTGAGCGTAGCCCACCGGGGTGTGCACGGCAAACCCGCCGCGCCAATACACGCCCGCCCCGTTGTATCGGCGCGCGAGGGATTTGGATGACCTCCGCACGTCGATTTATTTTCAGTTGTGGTTTTACGCGTGATCGCCCTCGCGTATCTGCGCCGGGCAATCGCGCAGCGCACCGATGACGGCTAACGGGGTTTGTTGATTTCCCGCAGCAAATCCGCGACCGGCAGGTTCATGATGTTTGAGTAGTAGGGTTTGTAGCCGTACGCGGTGACGACGACTTTGCAGGGGATTTGTTGTTTGTTCGCGAGGAGGTGATTCAGTTCTGCCACCGAGAGATTTCTTTCAGAACTCCGGTTGCTGGAAGTTTCACTCAGGAATGCGCGGGTGAGATAGGAAAACTTGGCCTTGTAGTTTTCATTTTTTTCCGAGCGTATCAAGCCGGTGGCGGAAAACTGTATGGCTTTGCCTACCGAGAAATCATGATCATCTGCCAATGCGCAATGCAGCATGCCCGAAATCATTCCGACTCGTTCTCCGCGATCAAAAAGATCCAACACATCAACGTCCGACTGATATCGGATGACGTATAGCAACGACTTTTCTCTTTCCACAGACTCGAAGCTCAGGTTTGCGGGAGGCTTTGTGTGATCCTTCGCACAACCAGAGCAAATAGCGAGCAAGCCGCAAAGGAGTAACCTGTACATCATGGAAAATCCTTCGTGATTGAGTCAAAAAGCATATCGGCTGCAGATTTGCTCCCCGCGATACGGGCAGTAAACAACCCCAATGCATTTGCATGATTAGTATCTATATTGACGTTCAATGAAGGGCCACAGGAGATAAGCCACTTTTCACCAATCCGTCGAAATTCACGTTCGGCGAGCCACTGGCAATCGGATTGGTGCCATGTCCCGGGAGTGGGCAGGCGGTTGGATCGGTGACGCGGGCGGCGGGTTTTCCGCTCATGAACAGCTCCTTGCACTGTTGCGGGTCATCCTTTTGGGGCGCAAGCATGCGTGAATTTTTCGGGTGCTTCAAACCTCCAGGCAAAAAAAAGGCGCCCGCTCGGGCGCCCTTTCCTGTTCGTGAAACCGCTCGCATCAACGCGATGGCGGCACCCGAATATCCCCCGCCCGGCACTGCGTCTTCACGCCCTTACCGCAAGCGCCGAACTGCAGATCCTTGCCCATGCACACCCGCACTTCCGACAGCTCCGGACCGCTGCAGATCACCGCGATGCCATCCGCCGGGATCCCGGGGTTGGCCTTGCGGAACAGGTCGGCGATTTCCTGGGCTTCGAAGTAATACGAGGAGCTGAACGGTTGCAGCTCCTGCGGAATTTTCACCGCGCCGACGGCTTTGTCCGCTTCATCCAGATAACCCATCGCCCCCAGACCGCTGCAGGTGCCGTGCTTGGACCATTCGTGATCGAGCAGCTTCTTGGTCGGGAACAGCGTAAGGCCCTTGGTGGTTTCCGCCGCCGACAGCGTGGTCAGTGGTGGGCAGGACTCCGGCCAGCCGCCATTGGCGTATTGCGGCCACAGACCATGCAACACAAAGCCGTAACCCTTGCCGGAACACTGCACGTCATCCTTGTGAGTGAGGCAAAAGGTCGGCGACCAGGACAACGTCAGCAGGTAATAATCGAACTGCCCCGCCACCGCTTCCGTTTGTACCTTGCTGGCGTTCGACTGACGCGCCGAACTCAGGCCGATACTACCGGCCGTCAGCGCGATCAGCGCCAGAATTGTAAACAGCTTTTTCATGTACCCGCTCCTTGGGACGCCTGCGTCCGTGGTTTTCGATGCTGACCAGACTTGGCCAGCGCTGATTTCGCCATGCTTGTGTTGCAAGCGCATGACGCAAGGCAAGGCCGTACGCCGTTGAACGGTCTACGATTAACAGGCAGACATCAAACCAAGGGAACCGAAATGAGTAAAGCAGACGAACTCGCCGCCAAACTCAAGCAAACCCGGCACACCCATGCGGATGCCGCGCTGGAGATCGATTGCTGGCCGGCGCAGGTCTACGATCTGTACCACCGCATCGAGGGCTGGCTGCAACCCGTCACCGAAGTCGGCCTGAAAATCCGCCGCAATCCAACCCACGTTTGCGAAAGCTCACCCGATGGCGAAAGTCACGATTACGCGATCGACCAACTGGTGATCGAAGCCAACCAGCAAACCCTGACCTTTGATCCCATCGCCCGGTTCACCGAAGACGGCGCCGGCCGCGTGCAGATCACCCTGCCCGACCGCAACACCTACCTGCTGCGTACCGTCGATGACCATCATGAAAGCCATTGGTGGCTGCAGACGGTGGAAACCGGTCTGGAACTGGATGCGATTGCGCTGACCGAGAACAATCTGTTGCAGGTGGTGCAGGAAGGACTGGGCCTGTAATTTCTTCACGTTCACCGCTCAGAACAACAAAGACCCGCCACACTCAACGGCCAGACTTCCTAAAGAATTCTGGCCATTTGTCGTTACAGGACCACTAGTCATACTCGATGGAAATTTTGTTCGCATGGATGCTTCGACCGCACCAACGTTTACACAGTTTTTCAAGCGCAATTTCAAACGTGTTCTTAATTACTGGAGCCAGATCACCGTCACTCTGGGTTTTCTCGGCGCAGGGTTGGCAATCCTTGGGCTATACGTCTACACCCGGGCAATTGGTCGTACTGACCTTTTCCTGGCAGGTAGCGATGCCAAGTCAGCCCTTGCTATCTGGCTTTTACTGATCGTGCTGATCATGGTGGGCTACCTTGGCGTGCTCTCCGCCAGCGCATGGTTCTATGGCATTACCGTATCGATGTTCGAAAAAGTGCCAAAAAGGCACAAGCAGATAGCTGCCTGGTTGCTGCTTCCTTTGTGCTTTGGCTTTTGTACCTTCACTTTTCTGCTTTTCAAGTTCTCGAATACATTCAGCGCCGGAGGTTCGATGCTGTTTGTTTTTTCCTCGACCCTGCTCGCCTACCTTGCTCTTTTCCTGTTCAAACACTTCCGAAAGATTTTCAACAAAAACACCCGTCGAATGGGAGTCTGGAAGAAAAACGGGTTCCGACTCTTGATCGGTAGCATGATCGGCTTTGCCGTTCTGTGTGCGTCACTCCCCACATTGCTGATTATCTCGACCTACGTCGGCGAAGATAACGCGCAGGCGGTGGTGGTTGTCGGGTTGTTCTCCCTCGGCACACTCATTTTCAGTCTTGTTCCGGTTTTCATTTTTTACATCAGCAAAGGTCATGTCTTCGCGCGTATCGCTTATGGCATCGCAACAGCATTGGTGCTGTTCAGCGGGTTTCTTCTTTTATCACCAGGTGCAATGCCGAGCATCACCTACGCCGCCGCAGGAAATCTGGCTATCCGTCAGCAGCCGGCACGGTTCATTCTCGACGAGAATATCAGCCTGGGAGACGTGGATAACAGAGCGTGGAGGACCAGACTCAATGAAAAGAAAAAGGTTGAAGTCACCGCATTTCCATTGTTCGCCTTCGGCGACGTTTTGCTGTTGTGCAGCAGAGATTTGCAGCGTTTGAACCTATATGACTTGCCCCGCTACACAGGCTTTTGCATCGCCACACGCAACAGCAAGGTGACCCAGAAACCATGGCATCCCGGGCTTGCGCGTGCGCTCACCTGGCAACAGCGCGCTGAGCACGTTTTGGGTTGGGAGCATTTGCGCTTAGCTGTTTTCAAACCCATTCACGCATCACCACGAGCGCTCGAATTCAAACGCTTGAATGATCAGATGACTGAACCTGCCAAAGCTGTGGTCCCCTTCTCCGCTGACTGAAGATAGGCTGGGAAATTCTGGCGACAGCAACGGCCACGTACCGCATCAGCAAACTGCATATTGCCACCGCCAAAGAACGTGGATCAGCAGCCGGATCGTGTGTTACTAAACACCTTCCCCTGCGAATCCACTCCCTCAAAAAAGTCCGGTAAATATGCACAATCAAAAAAAATCGGCGTTGCTCGGCATTTTTCTAGCCCTTTCCTGCGTCGCTCACGCTCAGGAAAGCCCTTCGCACCTCGACAGCATCCAGCAACAAGGCCAACTGCGCGTCTGCACCACTGGCGACTACAAGCCCTACACCTTCAAGCGCCCTGACGGCGACTTCGAAGGCATCGACATCACCATGGCGCGCTCGCTGGCCGACAGCCTCGGGGTCAAAGTCGAGTGGGTGCAGACTACCTGGAAAACCCTGATGCCGGACATGCAGGTCGGCAAGTGCGACATCGGCATGGGCGGCATTTCGGTGACGCTGGAACGGCAGAAAAAAGCCTACTTCAGTAATACCCTCGACAGCGACGGCAAGATCCCGCTGGTGCGCTGCGCCGACCAGTCCAAATACCAGACCATCGAACAGATCAACCAACCGAACGTGCGCCTGGTCGAACCGGCAGGCGGTACCAACGAAGCCTTCGTCCACGCCTTCCTGCCCAAGGCGCAACTGGCCCTGCACGACAACGTGACGATCTTCCAGCAACTGCTTGATAACAAGGCCGACGTGATGATCACCGACGCCTCGGAAGCGCTGTATCAGCAGAAACTCAAACCGGGTTTGTGCGCGGTGAATCCGCACCAGTACATGCAGTACGGCGAAAAGGCTTATCTGCTGCCGCGCGATGACATCAGCTGGAAACTGTACGTTGATCAGTGGCTGCATCTGAGCAAAGTCACTGGCAGTTATCAGAAGGTTATTGGTGAGTGGCTGGCGCTGCCGCAGTAAGGATTTTCAACGCTTCGCTGGCCTCGCCGCCCGGCGCGGCGGTCATGACGATGAGCGCCTGATCCGGGCTTTCGGCGCAGGACACAATCTGCCAGTCGAGGCTGAGCTTGCCTACCTGCGGATGCAAAAGGGTTTTACTGCCGCAGGTCGGGCTGGCCACCAGATGCGTCGCCCACCAGCGGCGGAAATCTTCGTCACGCAGCGACAGTTCACCGATCAGCGAAGCCAGCCTCGGATCATCGGGAAACTGTGCCGTGTCCATGCGCAAAAACGCCACGCAATTGCGCCCATTGTTCTCCCAATCCGCATACAGGCTGCGAAACCTCGGGTCGAGAAACGAGAGTCGAATCAGGTTGCGCTGCTCGATCGGTATCTCGGCGAAGTCGACATACAGCGCGGCGGCCAACTGATTCCACGCCAATACATCCATGTAGCGGCCGATGACCATCGCCGGGATGCCTTGCAGGCTGTCCAGCAGCCGCTGCGTCTGCGGGCCGACGGTTTGCCGGCGATGCTGATCGACCGGGGTTCGCCCCAGGCGCGCCAGTCGATAGAGGTAATCCAGATCATCCTCACGCAGGCGCAACGTGCGGGCAACCGCCGCCAACGCGGACTTGGACGGCGACAGTCGCCCCTGCTCCAGGCGCGTGTAGTAATCGACGCTGATGCCGGCGAGCATCGCCACTTCTTCGCGGCGCAAACCGGCGACACGGCGTGCCCGACCGGCGTCGGCGGGTAAACCGACTTGCGTCGGCTCGAGTTCGGAACGACGGGCGCGAAGAAATTTGCCGAGGTCGTTGGGGCTGGTGTGTGTATTCATGGGCCGATCATTGCGCGCGAGCGCGTCCGGGGGAAGGCCATCCTTATCATAGGAAAGTTTTTCCCAGGATCCGCGCTCTCTTTTTGCCCCCCACCCACGGCGGCAATCTGTGCCTCGTCAGCCGCCACCTGCGGCATCGCAGCAACCCGTGGAGTGCACCTATGAAAACCAACGTCAGCTTCCTCAGCAACGGTCTCAAACTCGTCGGCCACCTCTACACGCCGGACGACCTGCAACCCGGCGAACAACGCCCGGCCATCGTCGTCGCCCACCCGTTCGGCGGCGTCAAGGAGCAGACCGCCGGCCTCTACGCCGCCAAACTCGCGGCCAAAGGCCTGATCGCCCTCGCCTACGACGCCAGCTACCAGGGTGAGAGCGAAGGTGAGCCGCGCTACCTCGAAGACCCGTTCGTCCGCGCCGAAGACATCAAGAGCTCGGTCGACTTCCTCGCCAACCACGCCTCGGTCAACTCACAACGCATCGGCGCCCTCGGCATCTGCGCTTCCGGTGGTTACGTGCCCTTCGCCGCCCAGACCGACCGCCGCATCCGCGCCGTCGCCACCGTCAGCGCCGCCGACATCGGCCTGCTCTATCGCGAAGGCCTCGGCGGCCACGGCACCCCGGAACAACTCAAAGAGCTGCTGGAAGCCGTCGGCGAACAACGCACCCGCGAAGCCCGTGGCGAACCGGTGCGCATCGACCCGATCGTCCCGGAAACCGCCGACATCAACGTCGACACCCCGACCCTGTTCCGCGAAGGCAGCGACTACTACCGCACCCCGCGTGCGCAGCATCCCAACTCGCCGAACAAGTACGTGTTCACCAGCATCGGCCGGATCGCGGCATACTCGTCCTACGACCATATCGACCTGATCTCGCCGCATCCGCTGCTGATGATTGCCGGCTCGGAAGCCGACACCCGTTACTTCAGCGAAATGGCGATCGAGAAGGCGCTGGAGCCGAAGGAGTTGGTGCTGATTGAAGGCGCGAGCCACATCGACCTGTACGACAAGGAACAGTTTGTCGGGCCGGCGGTGGAGAAAATGGTGGGGTTCTTCAAGCACTATCTTTAAGCCACAGGCACAAAAAAGGCGCCCGACATGGGCGCCTTTTTATTGGCCTGTACACTGAACCTGAGATGCCAATTGCCCCTGTGGCGAGGGAGCTTGCTCCCGCTGGACTGCGCAGCAGGCCTTCTTTTGTGGGGTCGCTGCGCGCCCCAGCGGGAGCAAGCTCCCTCGCCACAGGTTCAACCTCGATTTTCATCAATCATCATGCAACATCCCGGAACTGTACTGATTCAAACTGCTGCCAATACTGTTGCCACCAAACTTGAGGGTCGTCGCATTACTGCGCCCCTCCGGCGACTGACAATCCGAGGAAAAACAACTGGTGGTGGTCAGCCCACCGGAGCCCGAACAGGCACTCAATACCGAGACAGCTGCAGCAATCAACAGCACTTTGACGACATTGGCGCGCATGGTACGGCTCCCCTTGGGATGATCTTGTGCAAGCATCCTAGGCCTTCGCCGCACTCGGCAAGATGAAACTTTGCTGATCGACAGCGCGGGTTCAGGTTCGCATCAAACCGCCCGCCAAGCCTCCAGCGGAATCTGCGCCATCGCCTCAAACGCCGGTTTGGCAAACCAGAAACCCTGCATCAGATAAATCCCGCAATCGGCGAGAAAATCCCGCTCCTCCGGGTGTTCGATGCCCTCGGCAATCACCTCGATTCCCAGTTCGGTACACATGCCCACCACGCCCCGCACAATCGCCTGACGCACACGATCACGGTGGATATCACGAATCAACGCCATGTCCAGTTTGATCAGATCCGGCTGAAAGTCCGCCAGCAGATTCAGCCCGGAATAACCCGCGCCGAAGTCATCGATGGCTGTCTTGAAACCAAACTCGCGATATTCGCGCAAGATGTTCATCAAGTGTTTGTTGCTTTCAACGTGCTCGCCCTCGACCGCTTCGAAGATCAGCCGATCCAGCGGAAACGCATGCGCGCGAGCCGCCTCCAGCGTGCTGCGAATGCACAGGTCCGGACGATAAACGGCGTTCGGCAAGAAGTTGATCGAGAGAAACCCGGTGAGCCCCAACTGCGCAGCCGTGGAGATCGCACGCACGCGGCACAGTTGATCGAAGCGATAGCGGTTCTGGTCATCGACCTGCTCCAGCACCGACAGTGCGCCCTCGCCATGCACCCCACGGACCAACGCCTCGTGGGCGAAGGTCGATTGATCACGTACATCGACAATCGGCTGGAAAGCAAAGGAGAACGCCAGATCGGCCTCGCCTTTTTGTCGGCACCCTTGGCACCCGCCGCCGGGCTGGGGGAAAACGGGAATATGAGTCATGAAGCCCCCTGAGAGCGGGTTGAAACCTTCCGTGGTGCAGAAATTAACGGTAAGAAAAGCGGTAGCCATCACTTGATGGCACCGCATATTACAGGCTGACCGGCGCGGTCAGCCCAAGTTCATTGCGAAATGCCATCAGGTGCAAAAATGCACCATTGCTCCTCATGGAGGGCAGGGTTTTTACGCCTTGAGCTCGACGTTATCCAACGCCTGATTCACCGCCAACTCCCCCAACATCACCACCTGCGCAATGCCCAGCAACGTCTTGCGGTGCGAGACATCCAGCAATGCGGCGAAATCGTTGAGCATGGTTGTGGCGGAACCCAGGGATTCGCTGGCGTTGGCGAGCAGGGATTCGGTGTCGTAGGCCGGGTTGGCGAGGAACGTCGGTCTGGATTGATCACCGCTGGCCATGATCTGGCTGGCCGGGGTGAGGTAGTGATCGAGGGCGCGCTCGGCGGCTTCGTGGAGTTTACGGGAATCGAGGGATTCGTATGGGGATGCGGGGTCGGATTCGGGTGGGTTGGGCGTTACTTTGAACATAGATGGAGCCTCTAGTGCGAATACTAAAAGGAGCCATCACCCTCGCTACCAAACGATAGGTGGCGGCCATACGCGGGTTGGTAGACCGGTCGCACTAGAACCCGGCGCCCACGAATGAGCCCCACGCATGACCACCATGAAATCGGAGCCCCGA
Organism: Pseudomonas sp. GM30; assembly: GCF_000282275.2. NCBI lineage: Bacteria > Pseudomonadati > Pseudomonadota > Gammaproteobacteria > Pseudomonadales > Pseudomonadaceae > Pseudomonas > Pseudomonas sp. GM30. The sequence goes on from NZ_AKJP02000010.1 coordinate 15,648, forward strand.
GAAAGGACTGCACACGGTGACGCCATGAGTCTAGAAACGAAGCGGGCTACCAAACCCGATCACTGGTTTGCAGTGACACAGGGACGATAGAACCCGCGAACTAGACGCACAAGCCGGCGGATTCTGTCTTAGGTGTAGGGGGAGGCGCAAGGTGGTGTAGGAGCAGGACTGCAACAATAGGCCTCATTTAAACAGCTACAGATTTTTTGGTTGGAACGGACTCAACTAGCACAATGTTTGAACCTGACACCATTAACCTTTGCAGGAAGAGCGTTGTGCTCTTTCTTCAAGCACTGATCGCCGTTCTCCAAAAATGAATTGGATCCATTAACCCCAAACCGCTCTAGAATAACGGCTTAGAGCAATACCTTCTCCCTCCCATACCAACCTGGTCCCCACATCCTCTTACCGACCTCACGTAGCCGGATAGCGGGCAACCGGCTAGCACACAGCTTCACAATCTGCGAGCCCGCCAAATGCAAAAAAATTGCACTTCAATGGCTTTTTTGGCCTACTGTGAGCGATTATTAATAAGTAGCAACGGATTTCAGCATGCTAATTGAGTTTTCAGTCTCCAATTTTAGATCCTTCCGGGGGCGCCAGACGCTGTCTATGGTGGCGTCTCCTCGCCTTGGGAAGAGAGACAACGTTTTCTCCCCTAACGTACGAGGAGAAAAACTACCTAACTTATTGAAAGTTGCAGCTATTTATGGGCCGAATGCATCTGGAAAGTCATCACTGCTCCGTGCGATTGACTTTGTAAAGGATATTATTAGAAAGGATGCGCGAAGTTCCGACAAATCTTTACAGGTAAGCCCATTCCGCTTTGACAAAGACTTAGAATTAGAACCTAGTAATTTTGAGTATCACTTTATTCAAGGCGGCACGCGCTTCCAGTACACAGTAAGCGCCAACAGCTCACGAATATTATTCGAAGAACTCATAGCATTCCCCAATGGAAAAACAAGACCACTGTTTAAACGAGAGTTTATCGACAAAAAAGAAGTTTATACGTTTGGGGACACTCTTGAAGGGGGGGAGCAGGTACATGAAGCTTGGCGAAAAATAACAAGCCCTCGTACATTATATCTAGCACAAGCCGCTCAAAACAGCAGCGAAGACATGACTCAACTCATGACTCCATTCTCTTGGTTTGATGGCTCTTGCTTCGTAATTGATCAAAACAACTTACAATCATGGTCTCGAGCGAGCCGAAAAGTTTTGGCAATAATGCCAAACACATCGGAGCATCTCGCAAATTTTTTGCAGGAAGTCGACGTTCCAATCAGCTCTATCACTATTACCCCTTCAGCTGAAAATGAAATGCTACTCAATAGCGACTATAGTGTAGAAGAGGAATTTCACACTTTCGAGGAAGACACCAAGACCACGCTAACTCATAAGAGCGCACTTGGAGAGGCTGACTTTGACTTCAGCGAAGAGTCGGAAGGAACTAGAAATCTAATTGGCTTTTGGCTACCGTGGTTCACCCTAGGTATGAAAGGCCAGAGCAGTGGCGACAACCTTACGTTAATCATCGACGAACTCGACAGCAGCCTACACCCTCAGATTGTCGTAAACATAATAAAGAAACACATTACAACCACTAAATACTCACAACTTATATTTACTACTCACGACACACACTTAATGAACTCAAAAGTCCTGAGAAGAGATCAGTTCTGGATTACAGAACGAGACCAGTTCGCCGCTACGCGACTTTATTCAATCCATGATTTCGACGGTCGTGAGGGTGAGGATCTAGAAAAACGTTATTTTGCGGGGCGCTATCGCGGCCTTCCATTGACGAAGGAAGTTTAATCATGGCTAGGAGTGCAAACTCTTTTGCGAGAGGAGAATCAAAGTATGCTCCCGAAAAGAGAGTATTGGTTCTTTGCGAAGATACAAAATCTGGAAAACAATACCTAGAGGAAGCAGCCGAATACTTTAGGGCAAATCTTTTGGTAGATATTGCTCACGCAGGCGTAACACATCCTAGCGGCATTGTCGAACATGCGATTGCTCGCCAAAGGAAATTTGACGAAGTTTACTGCGCCATCGACCGAGACAGCCACGCCTGCTTCGATAGAGCATTAGACATTGCTAGACCCCATAAAAAAATCACCATAATACCCTCTTATCCATCTTTTGAGTTTTGGATATTATTACATTTTGGATATTGCAGAAAACCTTTTAGCAGAACTGGAAGATCGTCTCCGGGAGATAACGTCATCCGAGAAATCAAAACAAAACCGCCTCTTGCTGATTATGACAAGGGGAAAAACCGTAGCTATTTCCAAGAACTATTAGGCGCACCTTTTGATCAAGCTAGAAAGGTTTCGCCGAGAGTATTAATCGATGCAGAAAATGAAAACCAACTTAACCCAAGCACAAAAATTCATTTACTAATCGACAAATTCGAAACCTTATCCGCCCCACAAAAAAAGTAAAATACTCATGTTTTATGAGTCTTCCACTAGATCCTCGCAATTAACTTTCCAAGCTAATTGCGAGATTTCGATTCCCTTCACCCCCCAATATTTCGAGGCCTTCAGCGGTATCGAAGTAGCGTCAGGCGAGACTAGTGTCATTTACGCAATTTGTGTGAAAGTGCCAGCCTACCCCTCTCATCTGCAATATTCTTAAAACAAATCGCCCTTTAAGCCTTTGCTTATCCGGTAGCCGTCGAACATCTCCGTAGGAGTTTGCAGCGGTACTCTGGCACTAAAAAACTATCGATCCAACTGCCGGCGAACACTTCACCACTGCCCTGTTGGAGCCAGTAAAGTCGGAGATGCAGAACAATCGCTCGAGGCTGTCCATCGATTGGTCATCGGCGGCGAGCTTTAGAAGTACGGTCCCTTTTCACACCAGCGTAAACCATTCGAGAATGAGTAAGAACAAACCAATCAGCTCGTTCACAGTGACAATGGAAGGACAAATTTTTTTCTACCCCCTCCATCGTCATTGGGTAAAATTTTCACAAATAGACCCCCACCAGCCTCCAACCCCGTCCTCCACCATTCCTGATAAACTCCCCCACCTCCCAGCCCCACCCAATCCAGAACCGCCAATGCCCCCTATCTCCGCCACACCCGCCCCACTCTCCCGCCGCTTCTCCGTCGCCCCGATGATGGACTGGACCGACCGCCATTGCCGTTTCTTCCTACGCCTCCTGTCGAAGAACGCCCTGCTCTACACCGAAATGGTCACTACCGGCGCCCTCCTCAACGGCGATCACGAACGTTTCCTCCGTCACAACGAAGCCGAGCATCCGCTGGCGCTGCAGTTGGGTGGCAGCGTCCCGCTGGATCTGGCCGCTTGCGCCCGCATGGCGCAGGAGCATGGTTACGACGAGGTAAACCTTAATGTTGGCTGCCCGAGTGATCGGGTGCAGAACAATATGATCGGTGCGTGCCTGATGGGGCATCCGCAGTTGGTGGCGGATTGTGTGAAGGCGATGCGCGATGCGGTGTCGATTCCGGTGACGGTGAAGCATCGGATCGGGATCAATGGGCGGGACAGTTACGCCGAGCTGTGTGATTTCGTCGGCACGGTGCGCGATGCCGGGTGTACCAGTTTTACCGTGCATGCGCGGATTGCGATTCTGGAGGGGTTGTCGCCGAAGGAGAATCGCGACATTCCGCCGTTGCGGTATGACGTGGCGGCGCAGTTGAAGGCGGATTTTCCGGAGCTGGAGATTGTGCTGAACGGCGGGATCAAGACGATGGAGGCCTGCCATGAGCATTTGCAGACTTTTGACGGTGTGATGCTCGGGCGTGAGGCTTATCACAATCCGTATTTGTTGGCGGAGGTCGATCAGCAGTTGTTCGGCAGCAGCGCGCCGGTGATCAGCCGTGCCGAGGCGCTGGCGCAGTTGCGGCCGTATATTGCCGAGCATTTGCAGTCAGGCGGTGCGATGCATCACATCACCCGGCACGTGCTGGGGCTGGGCTCCGGGTTCCCGGGGGCGCGTAAATTCCGTCAGTTGTTGTCGGTGGATATTCACAAGGCCAAGGATCCGTTGGCGTTGCTGGATCAGGCTGGCGAGTTGCTGCAAGGGCGTTGATGCCCTCCCCCCGTAAAACGCGCCAGGCGGGTTGATCCGCCTGGCGTGCGCATCACCCCGCCGCCGCTTCCGTCCAGTTCACCCAACCAAACACCCACGTCGCCAGAATCAACAAGCCAAACGCGATTCGATACCAGGCGAACGCCGCATAACTGTGGTTGGCGATGAATTTGAGCAGGCCGCGTACGGCGATCATGGCGAAGATGAAGGCGATGACGAAACCGAGGGCGAACACTGGCAGGTCACTGGCCTGGAACAGGTCGCGGTATTTGTAGCCGGAGTACACCGCGGCGCCGACCATGGTCGGCATGGCGAGGAAAAACGAGAACTCTGTGGCGGCTTTCCGGGACAAGCCGAACAATAAACCGCCGATGATGGTCGAGCCCGAGCGCGACGTGCCGGGAATCATCGCCAGGCATTGCACGAAACCGATTTTCAACGCGTCTGACCAGCGCATGTCGTCAACGTGATCGACGCTCACCACATGGCTGCGCTGTTCGGCCCACAACATGACGATGCCGCCCACTACCAAGGCCATGGCTACGGTGATCGGGTTAAACAGGTATTGGTGGATTTTGTCAGCGAACAGTACGCCGAGGATCACCGCCGGAAGGAACGCGATCAGCAGGTTGAGGGTGAAACGCTGCGCATTGCGTTGGGTGGGCAAGCCTTTGACGATGTCGAAGATCTTCGGGCGAAACTCCCAGACCACGGCCAGGATCGCGCCCAGCTGAATAATGATGTTGAACGCCATCGCGCGTTCGCCGCCGAAGTCCAGCAGGTCGGCGACGATGATCTGGTGGCCGGTACTGGAGATCGGCAAGAACTCGGTCAGGCCTTCTACCGCGCCCAATATCAACACCTGGATAAAGGTCCAGAAATCCATTAATCCTCCGTCAGAGCGCTCTTGATGAGCGACCGGTCAACTGCATTCAGGAATTGAGTATCTGAAGTTAAACAATCGGTATAACGCGACACCCATTGCCTGATCAGGCGACGGAGAATATGTCTTATCAAAAGACACACTCAAGCCATGTTAATAATCGTCCGCCTACGAACCACTCGGAAAATATTTAGGCATTTAGATAGGAAAAAGTTCGACCAGCCAATAAAGTGTGATCAAGCTCACACTATCCCGCGATCGTGGACAGTGGCAATTGGACATGAATAAAGCCATCGCCATAGATTCAAAATAGTGGCACAATTCCACATTGCCACCATCTAACGACTAGTTCACGGTCTCGAGAAAATCAACTAAAAGCTTGAAATGCTTAATTATTGTTAGAAAACTCGGGAGCCACGTCTAAAAATCGCGTGAATGTTACCAATTGTCAGTCACAGATGAGAACCGGTGCTTTAACATCCCGATGTCAGCACCTAATTCGAGTCAAAGCATGATGCTCTCAGGGAACTTGGCGACTAGAAGTCCGCGCCCGACAAACGACGTACCCGGTGTTCTTACTCTGGGTCGTACCCGTGGCGTGGCTGAACATTTCAGGGCGCTGATCGCAAAGCACGTACGCACTGATATGGCACTTGAGGCCGGTTCGTACACTAGTTCCTATAACAATGAACTTTCTGGTTCGTATCGAGCCATCTTCATCGTTATCGACAGTCCGCAAGCGCTGGAAGACAATCTTGCGTTGATCGAGAACCTGCGTAACGAAAACTTGAAGCCGATCATTTGCGCGGTCATTACCGGTCGCGGCGCCTTCAACAAGATCAAGTACTTCCTGGCCGGTGCCGACTTCTGTATCAAGCTCAATACCCTTTCCGACGAGGGCGACGAGTTGCTCGGTGAGTTCTTCAACAGCGAAGAATGGCAGCGGGATATCAATCTGACACTCGACCCTACGCGCATCTGCCTGCAGGGCGGCCCCCACCAGAAACTCGACATCTCGTTCGCCGAAATGAAGATCCTGGAAGCCTTTGCGCAGACCAGCAATCACATTCTCAGCCATGATGAAATCGCCGGCATCATGGGGCTCAATACCAATTTCTACGACCCGAGGGCACTGGAAAAATCCATCAGCCGCTTGCGTGGAAAAATCAAGGACATGTATGGTACCAACGCGATTCAGAGCATCCGCGGCTACGGCTATCGCCTGATGCGGGGTCTGATATCGACTGCCTGACTCTCGGGCAGCCATCCTCTTTGCATAATCACGAAGGATCGTCATATGCAACCATACAGCTCAAGTTGTACTTCAAATCTACTAATAATCAAGCCATTGAATGAGCGCGGCTACACCGAACCATAACAATAAACTTAACAACATAGCAGCAGAACGAGTGGAACTTATCGAGGGCCATTTTGGGCCCAGACCCTGCCTGTCGATTACTTCCAAGGAAGTCATTGCTCGCCTGCCGATTTACCTTTTCGCCCATTTTGGTGCACATTTTAGGAGAGAGACATGGAAACTAGTACAACCCTCCCAAGAAAATATTTTGTCGTCGTGACCAACAGTACAACGTCGCAGCGCGAACTTGAGAGCATTCTGTCCAGCGAGCGCTTCAATTCGTTTGGCACGTCTCAGGCACAAATGTTTATTGAAGGTGCTACTTCGCCCTCTTCCGCTCCCATGCTGATGGAGTTCACTTACCCAAGGGGCACCCGGAAAAACGTTGCCCGTACGATTGAACACGACACCCAGCGAATATTGGCCACCCTCGAATCGGAATGGCTCGCAGCACAATCGGCCAATCCGTTTCAAAGTGCAGAGAGCGACAACCGCACTGCCGCCATCGAAGACGCCGCCACTTGCAACGAAACCTGGCATCTGGACAACGATCAAGGCGCACTGGTCAAGGAAGGCGTCGAGATCAGCCTTACCGGACTGGAAACCGCGCTGGTGCGCAAAATGCTCCATCACGAAGAACGCGTGGTCAGTCGAGATGACCTGATCCTCAGCATCGGCCGCGAGCCGGAGCAATATCGTGGCCTGGAAATGTGCCTGAGTCGCTTGCAGGACAAGTTCAAAAACGCGAGTAATGGTGAGCGATTATTCCGTGCCGTAAGAAACCGCGGTTATTGCCTCATTCAGGAAATCGTTGCGTAAATACCGCCGATATCCGCGAACAAGACAAACAGATACAGTGCGATTACAAAAACAACAAGAGCACTCTGTTTGGTTTCACCTCTCCTGGTAAATTCAAGCTCCCTGCCTCCACCCCTCCTACAGTAACAAACACAACATAATTTATTCACCCCCTGCTCTGCGACCTTTTCTAACACCCTTGTATTTGATTATTAAAAAGTTGGCACTGTGCCATCTTGTTAGAACTCGTCAGACACCCTCTCCGGCAATAACTTAGTCTATTGATTGACGACAGTTCGGCCTATCGACGTTGTTACCTCAGGACACTCGTCCAATAACAACAACAAGCCTATCTAGCAACTCGGACTTCAACTGTCGAAACCTGAATGGACGTATTTCTGGGGATATCTCATGGAACTTTCTCTACGGATCAATCGAAATAACGGCCTCAAGGGACTTACCTTCTGGGGCCAATGGGCATTGGCGCAGGCTTTCATTGTTGCGTTGTTATTCATACTGGCTGAACGGCACACAGGCACCGTCGAGTTCTATTACCGCATGTGCGCGACACTGGCGGTATTGGCCTCGGTACCGGCGTATACGTTCAGCGGCGTGTATCGCAAGCAGGACAACTACCTGACCGGTCTCGGACGTTTGTTCATGGGCTGGTCGATGACCATGGTGGCGCTGGCCGGCATCGCGTTCGTATGCAAGGCCGACGAAGTGTTCTCCCGCGAGGTGACGCTGAGCTGGGCGGTCTACGGCTTCCTCGGTCAGGCGTTGATGTACGCGCCACTGCATGCCTTTTCCAAGTACTACCAGCGTTCCCGCACCAGCGCACAGAAGACCCTGATCGTCGGCACTGGCGAGCTGGCTCTGGGTCTGGCGAAGAAGATCAGTCAGGTGGAAAACCTGCCGCTGGTAGGTTTGGTCAGCAACGGCGCGACACCACAACTGAATGCGGATGCGCCGCGTGTGGTCGGTGATCAGGAAGACTTGCTGGAACTGATCAAAGACCACGACATCCGTCGTTTGTATATCACCCTGCCGCTGGCCGAGGCCGCGAGAATCGAAGCGATGTACGTCGATTTGCTCGGCGCCAACGTCGATGTGGTCTGGGTGCCAGACTTGAACAGTCTGACTCTGCTCAATCACTCGGTGAAGGTCGTGGATGGTCTGCCGGCGATCTGCCTCAACGAAAGCCCGCTGACCAGCCGCCCTACTGCTGCGCTGAGCAAGAGTCTGGTGGAAAAAGGCGTGGCGCTGCTGGCGATCATTCTGTTGAGTCCGGTGCTGCTGTTCATTGCATTGGCGGTGAAGATCAACTCGCCGGGCCCGGTGTTCTTCAAGCAGGATCGCCACGGCTGGAACGGCAAGGTGATTCAGGTCTGGAAATTCCGCTCGATGCGCGTGCACGATGATCGTGAGGTGGTTCAGGCCAGCCGCAACGATTCGCGCATTACCGCCGTTGGGCGCTTCATCCGCCGCACATCACTGGATGAACTGCCACAGTTGTTCAACGTGCTGCAGGGGCAAATGGCTTTGGTCGGCCCGCGCCCACACGCGGTGGCGCACAACCACTACTACTCGGGGAAAATCCTCGCGTACATGGCTCGCCACCGAATCAAACCGGGGATCACCGGGCTGGCGCAAATCAGCGGCTGCCGTGGCGAGACCGACACCATCGACAAGATGCAGCGCCGCGTTGAGATGGACCTGCATTACATCAACAACTGGTCGTTGTGGCTGGATCTGAAGATCCTGGTGAAGACGCCGTTTACGTTGTTGTCGAAGGATATTTATTGATGGACTGGTGACAAGCCAGACGATACCGCAAGGGGACGAAAGTCCCCTTTTTTGTGGGCGGGATTCGGGCAGTGGGTCAGGCTGTTGCGAGGGTGGCAGTGCCGCCGCCTTCGCGAGCAAGCTCGCTCCCACAGGGATTGGGGTGTGGATCAAGATATTTGCTTCACCCTCGAACCACTGTGGGAGCGTGGCTTGCCCGCGAAGGCGGTGGGTCAGGCAGCGCAGATGATGAATGTGCCGACGCCTTCGCGAGCAAGCTCGCTCCCACAGGGATTGGGGTGTGGATCAAGATATTTGCTTCACCCTCGAACCACTGTGGGAGCGTGGCTTGCCCGCGAAGGCGGTGGGTCAGGCAGCGCAGATGTTGAATGGGCCGACGCCTTCGCGAGCAAGCTCGCTCCCACAGGGATTGGGGTGCGGATCAAGATATTTGCTTCACCCTCGAACCACTGTGGGAGCGTGGCTTGCCCGCGAAGACGGTGGGTCAGGCAGCGCAGATGTTGAATGGGCCGACGCCTTCGCGAGCAAGCTCGCTCCCACAGGGATTGGGGTGTGGATCAAGATATTTGCTTCACCCTCGAACCACTGTGGGAGCGTGGCTTGCCCGCGAAAGCGGTGGGTCAGGCAGCACAGATGTTGAATGGGCCGGCGCCTTCGCGAGCAAGCCCGCTCCCACAGGGATTGGGGTGTGGATCAAGATATTTGCTTCACCCTCGAACCACTGTGGGAGCGTGGCTTGCCCGCGAAAGCGGTGGGTCAAACTGCACAAATGTTGAATGTGCCGACGCCTTCGCGAGCAAGCTCGCTCCCACAGGGATGGGGTTTAGGTTGGGATGCGTGGCCTCACCGCAGGGCCATTGTAGGAGTGAGCCTGCTCGCGATTGCGGTGGGTCTGGCGACACGGATGTCAACTGGGCTGACGCTATCGCGAGCAGGCTCACTCCTACAGGGAGAGGGATGTGGGGTGACCCGGGATTTACTCGGTAATCTTCGAGAAGTTGCGATAGAACATGTCACCCTCGCGGCTATCCGTCATCGAGTGCAGCTGGAAGCTGCGATTGAGCCTGGCGCCGCCGTCACGGGTCAGCGGGGCCCAGACCAGGTTGGCGCGGCGCATGGTCGACATGCTCATCATTTCGTCGAACGGGATCGACAGGTAGATGCCCTTGTCGAAACTACCCTCCCCGTACTCGGCGCTGCCAGCCGTGGTGATCGTCGCCCAGGCGCCGAAGCGCACGCCGTTGAAGAACTCGCGAGAGATGTCCAGCGTGCCGCCCCAGTCGCCGGCCAGATAACGACCGACACTGACGGCCGCCAACGTGTCGTACGGCAAGTCGGTGTAGCCGGTGATGTGCCCGGTCCAGACTGAGTAATCGCGCAGGCCGAAACCCTGGTCGAACTCGCGCTGACGCACGTAGTTCAGATCCGCCCCCACCGACCAGCGCTCACCGGTCGGACGGAACAGCACCTCACCGCCGACGCCGGCAAACATCGACTCCAGATAGCCGCCGTAGACCATGCCATACAGGTCCTTGTCCAACTGCTCGGCGTGGCTGACCTGGAACAACGGCATGGTCACTTCCGAGGTGGTCAGGTACTGACGCAAATCGGTGCGCACCCGCGGCAGGCCGCTCGGTGCATCGTAGGTGAACTTGTCGAAGTTGTTCACCAGGTTGGCACTGAGCAGGCCGTTCCACCAGGTGTTGCGGTTGAAGCGGTACTCGGCGTCCGCATCGGCGCTGAATTGATAGAGCAAACCATCCGGGCCACCGACGTTCTGCTTGAAGCCGAGGCCGACGCCGTAATTGAAGTGCTGCGGCGCTTCGCTGTAGAGGGTTTTCTCGTTGTGCGGCATCGCCGGGTTGATCTCGGTGGTGCGGTGCAGCGACTCCAGCGGCTCCTCATTGTTGATCACTTCGCGGAAGGTTTGGCGTGGCACGCTGGTCTCTTCCAGCGGCAGGTCGTAGCGTTTGTTGACCACGGTGAACCAGTTGATGTCGTCGTTCACGCTGTTGTCGAGAATCCGGCTCGCGCGGCCAACGGCCTTCGACGAATGGAAGTAGCGCTGCTGCTCGCCGTAGACGATCAGCTCGGAATCACGCTGGCTGATGCGCTCGACCTTGTACCCGGCATTTTGCTGCAGACGTTGCGACACGTCGGCCCAGTTGACCTGTTCCATCGGCGTGGTCGGCATCTTCGCCGGCAGCGGTTCCGGCGTCGGATCGTAGGTCTTGGCCGGTGCCTTGCGGCTGACGAAATTGGTGTGGAAGGTGATGCCGAACATCGCCGTGTTGCCCCGCTCCCACGCCGCGCTGACGTCCACCGAATCGGCCACCTTGAACACCGCGCCGAAGTTGATCGGCGAGTCTTGCTTGATCACGTTGTCCTTCGGCTCATGCTTGTAGTCGTTGCCTTCGTATTCGAGCTTCAGGCTGAGTCGATCCCACGGCGTCTGATAGCTCACACCACCGAAGAACGACGGCCGACCGCGAAAGTACGAACCGGAGTTGACGTCACCGGTACCCTCAAGGGCCGGCCGGGTGTCGAAGCGATCACTGACGTAACCCAGCGGGTTGTCGAGATCACCGCGATTACCGAGATAACCCCAGGCGATGCCGGCGCTGAAATCGAAATTGTCGAAGCGCTTGTTGGCGACGAAGAACTCACTGGAGAACAAGCCCGTACCACCGATGTCTCGGAAGCCCAGCGCGATTTCCGGTGCCCAGTGGCTTTCCTGCCACAGCCGGACTTTGGCATCGACCGCCTTGTCCTTATAGCTCTGGCTACCGCTCAGCGCCTCGGAGCCGTACGGCCGGTTAGTGATGGCGGTGTAACGAAACGAGCCTTCGAGCCAGTCCAGTGGCTGCAACGACACGCTGTAGCGGCTGTAAGGCTCGGTGCGGTTGGCGTTGACGCTCAGTTCGCCGGCCGGGGCCATGCGCGCGGTCGGCGTCTGCAACAGACCGGTGCCGCCGAAATCATTTTGGGTAATACGCGGCTCGGCATGTACCAGACCGCACGGCAATAACAACACAGCTGCAAAACGTAACTTCAACGAACCACCTCAGCCAGCTGCGTGGCAATCAATTCGGCCAACTGCTGATTCAGTTCAGGAACAGGCGGATCCAGATCATCGTTTTTCACCGGCACCAGAATCTTGCTGCCGGCCACGGGGAACTGCCCGCTCTCGCGATTCCAGTGCGCGATACCCACGCGCCGCACCGCACCATTGGGCTGGATCAGCCACAGGTAATCGGCCTCGGCATCGTCCAGCGGCGTACAGCTTTCCAGGTACTCACGCGCCTCCAGCAGAGGCTGATAAGGCAGGTGGCAGGTCTCGGCGACCGCGCCCAACACTTGCACCTCGTCGACCCGCTTCGGGTAGATCAGCTGATCGCCATCGTCGAGACGAATGTTGCGCGCGAAACCGACTTCCACCGCGACCGGATCGAGGTCCGCCACCTGACGCCCGGTGACCGGCATCTGCCGCACCTGTTCGGCCAGGCGCAGCGCCAGCGCCGCGCGGCTCGGGCGGTCAAACAACGAGGCCATGCGCTGCAACACATCGAGATCAAACAACACCCCGGCCTTGAGCCGCGCCTGTTGTTCCAGCAACGACTGGCGCAGCAACACGCCGGCCAGCCAGTAACCCTCGGCATTCGGCACCGCCACGCTGATCACGTCGAGCAAGCGTCCGCCCGGCGGCAACTCCACCTGCCCTGGATTGGCGACATCGCCGCTGACCGTGACCGCTGCCTGACTGACGCCGCTGAGCAACAGCAAACCTGCCGATAACATCCGTAAGCGCTTCACGGCAGATGCCTGCGATCAGGGGTCAGTTGCACGATGCGCACGCGCAGTTGCGTGGTCAGTTGCTGCTCGCTCTGCAGGATGAAACCGTCCAGCGGATCGACCCAGTAATGGTTGGTCGCGCGCAGGCCGATGGCCGGGACGTCGATACGTTCGTCGACACGCAGCACGGTGTATTCCTTGTCGAGAATTTGCAGGGTTTGCGTGGATCGGCGGGAGAACCGGCTGTTGACGATCAAACCGACTTCCTGCCCCTTGTACAGGTCGATCCAGCGTTGGCTGGTGAAGCCATCGGCGACCCGGTGCAGGCCTTGTTTGAACGGCGCGTTGTCGGCCAGCCGCGTGCCGTCCAGATCGCCCTCGACGCCGAGGCCGATGGTGCGCACGGCGAGGCCATCGCGCAGCAGCAACACCTGTTTGCCGGAGGCGACCCAGAACTGCAGGTCTTCACGCTCGCGCACCAGCGCCAGCACCCCGGAGCCGGACGGTGTGGTCAGTTTGACTTGCGGATACTTGACCTCCGCCACCTGCGCCGCACTCACGTCCAGCTCGTCCGGACCGATCACCGCCGACTTGAGGTTGCGCACCGAAGCGGTCATCAGCGGGTTACAGCCACACAACATCAAGGCCGCCATCAGGCAGACGCCAACTTTCAAGGTTTTCACGGTCGGCCTTATTTGCTGTTGTTACTGAATTCGCTCCAGTTCTTCGCAGCGGAAGCCCCGGTCCCGACAATCGATGCCGACGGCACCAGTTGGCTGATAAAGCGGTTCCAGCGCGTGACGTTGGCCGGGCCGACGTACACCACATCCTGGGGACGCACTTCAAAGTGCGAAGCGAGCGCCATTGAGGTCGGCGACTGAGCTTCCAGTTGATAGATTTTCGCCGGCTCGACATCGAGGTTTTCCACCCCGCGAATCACGTACACCGCGTTGCCGTTGGAAGTGGTCTGACTCAAACCGCCGACCGAACCGAGCACGTCGGAGAGGTTCATCGTCGCGGTCTTGAAGCTCAGCGCACGGGGCTGATTGACTTCGCCCATGACGTAGATGCGCTTGTTGTCGTTGTACGGCAGATACAACTGATCGCCGCCCTTGAGGAAGACGTGCTGCAACTCGGAATCCTGCTGGTTCAGCGAGTCGAGATTGAGCGGATACACCCGGCCATTGCGAGTCAGCAACAAGCCCGACAGATCGGCGTTATTGGTGTCGATGCCGGCAGTACCGAGGGCTTCGACCACGCTCAGCGGATTGGTGGAAATCGGTTGTGGCCCGGCCTTGGCCACGGCGCCGGAAACCACCACTTTCTGACTGGCGAAACGCAGCACCGCGACATCCACCTGCGGCTCGGCGATGAACGCCGACAGGCGGGATTCGATGTCCGAGCGCAGCTGTTGAATAGTCTTGCCGGCCGCCTGCACTTCCTTGATGAACGGGTAGTACAGCGTGCCATCGGAGCGCACCAGTCGACCGTTGGCGTCGATCTGCTGTTGTGCCCCCGATGGCGCGGTCAGCTCCGGGTGATCCCAGACCGTGATGTACAGCACATCGTTGCTGCCAATGCGGTATTCCGCCGGTGTTGCCAACAGTTCCGCCGGCACCGTTTCACGCTTTTGTGTGGCGCGAGTCATCGAGATCAGCTTGGGCGTGATCGGAATCAGCTCGACCCGACTGCTTTCGCTGGCGCCCTGGCGTGTGATGTCGCCAGTACTCAGGTATTGGCCGGGGGAAAACATGCAACCTTGCAAAGCGATACTTGCCAACAGCAAAAGAGAAAAACTACGAGTCATAATGGCACTACGCTATTCAAGGGCGAATCTAAAAATAAAGTCACCCGACTTGCGTCGGGCGACCCTGTACTGCACTAACAAATGTTCCTGTTAGTTGTGCGTGCCGGTGGTGCCGGTAGTACCGGTGGTGCCAGTGGTACCGCCGTTGGCACTTCCGCCGCTGTTGGACGCTGCGACTGCACTGGCAACCATTGCAGTACTGGCAGCAGGCGCTGTAGAAGCCGCCACACTGCCAGATACATTGGTCACCGCAGTTAGCGGCGCTTCAGCAGCGGACGCCCAGTTGCTCAACATCGTCAACAGGGCAATCGCCATCACTTTTTTCATATCAACTCCTTTCTAACATTCGACCTGTTAAAAACCGGTCTTTGTTAGCGGTGGTAGCGTTCAAGTCCGCGAAAAGCGCGAACAAGATCCGTCGTTCTTTCACAGTCTTACCCAACTGATAAAAGTCGAACGGCAGGTTTATATCTACGGACTTGCAAAAGGCATTTCCAGCGTATTTTCCCGACGATATCTAACAGCTGACCGAAACTAACATTCAGTATTAGAACGACATCATTCGAGATAACCGCGCGGATGATTCGATTGCCAGCGCCAGGTATCGGTGACCATGTCCTGCAAACTGCGAGTGGCTTTCCAGCCCAGTTCTTTTTCGGCTTTGGAAGCGTCGGCCCAGCTCTCGGCGATGTCCCCGCTGCGACGTGGCATCACCCGGTACGGCACGGGTCGTCCGCTGGCTTGTTCGAAGGCATGCAGCACTTGCATCACGCTGTAGCCGTCGCCGGTGCCGAGGTTCCAGGTATGGATGCCCGGGCGGTCGGCAATCGATTGCAGAGCTTTGAGATGGCCATCGGCGAGGTCGACGACGTGGATGTAATCGCGTACCCCGGTGCCGTCGATCGTCGGGTAATCGTCGCCGAAGATCGACAACTCTTGCAGGCTGCCGACCGCAACCTGGCTGATGTAAGGCAACAGGTTGTTGGGGATGCCGCTGGGGTCTTCGCCCATATGCCCACTGTGATGCGCGCCGATCGGGTTGAAGTAACGCAACAAGGCGATGCTCCAGCGTGGCTCGGCCTGACTCAGGTCGCGCAGCACGTTCTCGACGATCAGCTTGGATTGACCGTAAGGATTGGTCGGAATGCCGGTGGGGAAATCCTCGCGGATCGGCATCTGCTCAGGCTCGCCATACACCGTCGCCGACGAGCTGAACACCAGCCGGAACACCCCCGCTGCGGCCATCGACTGACACAAGGTGATGCTGCCGCCGACATTGTTCTCGTAGTAATCCAGCGGCTTGCGCACGCTCTCGCCGACGGCTTTGAGCCCGGCAAAATGCAGCACCGCGTCGATCGCATGCTCGCGGAAAATCCGGTCGAGCAACGCCCGGTCGCAGACATCGCCGCGAATCATCAACGCGCTTTTGCCGCAGATACCTTCTATCGCGTGCAATGCCGCATCGCTGCTGTTGCAAAGATTATCCAGTACAACAACTTCATAACCTGCTTCAAGCAGCGCAAGTGTGGTGTGCGAGCCGATATAGCCGGCGCCACCCGTTACCAGAATCTTCATAGCGCGGTCCGTCATTGGATAAGTGACAAGTAGCCTGTCAAGTCCCTTTCATTGAATCTGTGGCGCACCACACAAATAAGGACGACAACAGCCTTAAACAAAATTAGTTCAACTACTGGCAATAAATATTTTTGCAGGTCAAACTGTATTGCCCGGTACTTATTAGCACCCCAAGTGCGCTCATCACTATCAACAGATACCGACTAAAAATAACTAATAACGTTATTACCGACATCTCATAACATTGTCATGTTTTACCCCCTGCGCTAATTGCCATTAACAACCTGACTCAGGTATTAAAGTACTCGTTCAATAATCATTGAAACTTGTGCGCTTTGATCAGTGCGCGCATCCGTTGCCTGTGTTCCATGACTGTCCAGGATACTTTTATGATTCGTAAATGTTTGTTCCCCGCTGCCGGTTACGGCACGCGTTTCTTGCCGGCGACCAAAGCCATGCCGAAAGAGATGCTGCCGATCGTCAACAAGCCGTTGATCGAATACGCCGTTGAAGAAGCACGGGACGCCGGCCTGCAACACATGGCCATCGTCACCGGTCGGGGCAAGCGTGCGCTGGAAGACCACTTCGACATCAGCTACGAACTCGAACACCAGATCCGCGGCACCGAGAAAGAGAAGTTCCTCGCCGGCACCCGCGAGCTGATCGACACCTGCACCTTTTCCTATACCCGTCAGGTGGAAATGAAGGGCCTCGGTCACGCGATTCTCAGCGGCCGTCCGTTGATCGGCGATGAACCCTTTGCCGTGGTGCTGGCCGATGACCTGTGTCTGAACCTGAAAGGTGACGGCGTGCTGTCGCAGATGATTCAGCTGTACAAGAAATTCCGCTGCTCGATCGTCGCCATCCAGGAAGTCCCGGCCGACCAGACCCACAAGTACGGGGTGATCGCCGGCGAACTGATTTCCGAGGGCATCTACCGGGTCAATAACATGGTGGAGAAACCCGCGCCGCAGGACGCCCCGTCGAACCTGGCGATCATCGGCCGCTACATCCTCACCCCGGACATCTTCGACCTGATCGCCGACACGCAACCGGGCAAGGGCGGCGAAATCCAGATCACCGACGCGCTGATGAAACAGGCGCAGAACGGTTGCGTGCTGGCCTACAAGTTCAAGGGCCTGCGCTTCGACTGCGGCGACGCCGAGGGTTACCTGCAGGCGACTAATTTCTGCTACGACAACGTCTACCTCAAAGGCCGCTGAGACGGCCCCGCCCACTTCTCTTTTCAGGAGGCAACCGATGAACATGGCACAGCATGCAGCAGAGATTGAACGTGAGGTGGGCAACCTCGGCACGGTGAGCTGGCTGTCACGCCATCAGCCGTTGCCCAGCGCCAACGAGTCGTGGCTGGGCAGCATTCTGCTGGTGGAGCGCATCGGCATGTTCCCCGCGTCCGGCGACATTCGCCGAGCGCTGGCCGATCCCTATCCCCTGCTCGCCCACCTGAAACAACGGTATGCCGAGCAGGCGCTGGAAATGGACGATCGCGATGGCCTGAAGGTGATCTTCAGCGACTGGCGCTTCCGCGTGCGCCTGTGCTGCAACGAGCCGGCGATCATCATCAATGTCGAGACGCGGTGTGCGACGCAACTGATGCCGCAGAAAACTGCGGAGCTCCTGAGCCAGATCGAACAATTCGAATAGCACACTGCCCCTTGTAGGAGCTGCGGCACGCTGCGATCTTTTGATTTTAAGAGCAAGATCAAAAGATCGCAGCGTGCCGCAGCTCCTACAGGGGTTTCGTTGGGTCGCAACTGTCCGCGTTGATGCCACTGACGATCCAGCGATAGAAGTAATCGGCAATCACTTTCCCGCCCGTGGCCGGCTGCGGATGAATCCTGTCCGGCCCGATCATCGCCGCCGCATAGCGTTTGACGTCAGGGCCGAACGCGCATTGCAGATTGGCAAAGCCCAACTGCTGCTCATGCGCCCACGGCTGCAAGACCTGCGCATACGCCGACATCGGATAGGCACTGGAGCGCGTGGTGTCCTGACGCATGATCAGGTTGATGCTCGCCGCCGGCTGGATCTCGCGGATCATCGCCACCAGGCCCTGAACGTTGTGCAGGTACTGCTCGGGTTTGACGCCGAAGCCCTGATCGTTACCGCCGAGCATGATCAGGTAAACGTCGGCGGGAATCTTCGACACGGCGGCTTTCCACTGCACCTGCCATTGCGGATCCTGGTGATAAAAGTCAGCGGAGGCCGCTCCGGAGGCCGCCAGTTTCGAAACCCGCACACCGTTCTGGTCGTTACTCAGCCACAGGCCGAACAAGGTCGGTGCGCCCTTCACCACTTCCAGTTTGAACGACCAGTCTGCCGCTGAAGAGAGACCTGAAAGCGGTACTTCCTGAACGCCCGAACCCTTGAGCGCCAGCGGTTGCCAGTCCTGCGAGGGTGTCCAGCGGTAGCGCAGCTCGCTGGCTTCGCCGTTGCCCAGATAAAGCAATTTCGCCTGGTTGACTTGGGTGTCGATGGCCGGTGTCGGGCTGGCATCGATTTGCAACCAGGCACCGGGCTTGCCGGTGACCGTGCGGCTGTCGGGGCTGGCCTGACCGAGACCGGAAACCTGCCAGCCACCACCGAAGTACTTTTCGCTGCTGCGGGTGTATTTGAAATGCGTGCCCCCCAGCGCGGCACCGTGGTTGAAACCGACGTAACCGGGACCGGCAAAACCGACTTCGCCAGCCACGCGCTGCACCAGTTTGTTCAGGTAGAAATCCTGCCCGGCGCTGTAGCTGTCGCCGATCACCGAGACCGACAAGACCTTCCCGGCCTTGCCTTCGCGCCACTGCGCAAAGCGCTCGCGGGCATCGCCCACTTCCACCACCGACGCCGCGACGGGCTGAGCGTCATTTACTGCCAACATGCATTATTTCCTTCAGTCTGGAATGGCCCCTTCGCGAGCAGGCTCGCTCCCACATTGGATCGACGTCATGCGCCAATCCCCTGTAGGAGCTGTCGAGTGAAACGAGGCTGCGATCTTTTGATCCTCAACATCAACCTCAAAAGATCGCAGCGTGCCGCAGCTCCTACAGGGAATGGTGTACGACGTTAAATCCGTTGGGTCTGCACCACCGGAGTAACGCTCGCCGCCGGTTTTTTCTTCGCCGCACGTTCCCCGAGAAACAGCACCGAAGTGACATTGAAGCGACTGAAAATCATCGACAGTACCACCGGCCCCAACAGACCGAACAGCAGCCCACTGAGCACCAGAATGCTTTCGTCTTTCACCCCCAGCCGCCCCATGACAAACCGCGAAGTCGCCGCGAACAGCACATGAAACAGGAAGATCGCGTAAGAGTAGCCGCCCAGCCAGGTCAGCCACTTCGAGCGCATGTCACTCGACAGCAAAGCAATGCAGGACACACACCCCACGGTCAGACCGATCAGGCTGCGGCGGTCAACGATCAACTCGCGATCAATCGCCGCCACGTACAGCAGCGTCAACGAAATCAACACAAACACCAGCGGACCGATCACCTTGAAGCGCTGCTTCAACGCTTCGACATTTTCCTGGCCGATCATCCCCGCCACAAAAAACGGCAGCAGGTAAATCGCGCCATTGATGCCGAACGCATCGAGCTTGAACGGCGGCAACAGAAACACCGCTGCAGCGAAGGCGAACAGCAGATACAAGCGCGTCATCGAGCGCAGCATCCCGCGCCATTCCAGCAGGCCGACGAACATGAAAATGATGAACACCGCCTGCAGGAACCAGAAGTGGTTGACCGGCACCCAGAACGACAGCAACGCATCAATCACGCCGACGTCCTTGTTCACCCCCGGCCCTACCGCCTGCAACACCGAGAACGGCACGCCGACGCAAAACAGCGGCACGAGCAGCCGCCGTACCTTGCCGCTGAAGAACGCGGAAAAGTCATTGCCGCGAATTTTGTAGATCGAATAGATGTAGCCGGAAATGAAGGTGAACAGCGGCATGCGCACATACACCATCGAGTCGGCGATCACTCGGAACGGCGAGCCGATATCGATCTTCAGGCCCCCGCCCAACGGGCCAATGACGTGATAGAGCACCAGCAGCAGGCACGCCAGACCCCGCAGAGTTTCGATCTCCAGCGATTTTTTCTTGCTCGACATACAGCACCTGCCTCAATTCAGAACTCGTGATTCAACCCGCACCGGTTTGTTCGCGCGCAACATCAGACCCAAGCCGACAAACAACACCGGCACTACCATGGAAAAGTGCCGGGCGAAGGAGCCGAAGTCCGGCTCGAACAACCCTTGCACCAGCAGGAACGCCAGCGGAATCGCGATCAGTTCCTTGGGTTTGGTTTCGATCGGCGCGCCTTTGTAATCGGTGGAGGTGATGACTTTGAACAGCAGCAGCGCGGTCATGATCATCAACGCGACGAAGATCACTTGGCCCGGCCCGGACAACAGAATCAGCTCCACCGGGAACGACAGCCGGAAGAAGATGATCATCGAGTCGAGCGCCTGGGAGACGAAGTCACTGCCGCTGAGCCACGACACGATCAGCGATTTCGAGCCCTCCTCCCCTGCCGTGCGCAGTTCGTTGTTGCTGGCGCGAATCGACGACACCGGAAAGCCCAGGGCCAGCTGGATCGCCATGGCCACGGCCAGGTAAAACAGGAACAGCATCAGGAAGAAAGTGAAGCGCGACACGTACTTCTTCATCACGCAAACGCCGACCCACGACAGCGAAAACAGGATCCAGTAAGGGCGGATCAGTACGCCGTAGATCACCGCCGACAGAAAAAACCCGCCGCGATATTTACGCGTCAGCGAGCTGAACAAGATGCTCAGCACCGCCACCGAGACGATGATTTCCTTGGTCAGGTTTTCCAGAAAGAACGAACGCACAACCCCCCACAGACACAGGGTGCCGAAGATCGCCAGCGGCATACGTCGGAACACCACCACCGGAATCGCCGTAAGGAAAAAATTGCAGAACATCCCGTAGGCCCAGGCGTTGGTCAGGTTGATCCCGGTGGGCCGCAGCAGGAACGCCGAACACTCGTAGGAGGAGCGATCCGGCGAGAACGGGTTCCAGAAATTGCAGTTGTCGGCCCGCGCATAGGACGACCACAAGGTCATCGCATCCGGGCCTGGATCGCGCGGGATCAACAGCGGCATCGCCACCGACAGAAACAGCCCGGTAAACAGAATCAGGAACGACAGCGAAGAATCGAGTCTGCGGCCGCGAAACTCGATGCACGGCAACTTCAACCCCATGCCAGCGCCCCTTTGGCACGGGTCGCCCGAGTCAACACGGCGATCACCCCGAGCTGCACGATGATCGCGAAGACATTGCCCCACGCCGCGCCGTAAATCGAATAGTGCTTGATCAGCAGATAACTGACCGGCACCGACACCAGCAGGCAGATCGCCGCGCTGGCGAATGACACCCGACTGTTTTTCGAAGCGATCAGACCACCCCAGACGATGTCGCCGATGGCCCGCAGGGCAAAGGAAAAGATCAGCACGCCGAGGATCGTGTTGTCCGGACGCGGCACGCTGCTGGCGACGTAATCGAGCACCACGTTGAAGAACAGATAGATCAGCACCGCCACCGCCGCCGACACCACTAACGAGCGCATCACCCATTTGTTGACGAACAACTGCCGTACGGTGAACGCCTGCTGATCCGCCTGAAACCGCTTGGCCAATACCGGAATGCCGACCACCGCCACTACCGCGTAGGACAGCGCCTGCAAGGTATTCGCCGCCGACCATGCATACACGTATTTACCGAGGCTGGCGTAGGGTTCGAGGTCGGCAATCAGAAAGCGCTCGGCGTACTGACTCAGCGCGATCAAGCCCGTGCCGAAGTAGAACGGCAGGCCGGCCTTCCACACGGTCGCGGTAGTCAGTGCTTCGCTGACCCGGCCCTTGTGCACGTTCACCACAATCAGGTAACCGGCGACGATCACCAACACGTTGGCGGCCACCCACAGCCACAGCACACTGGCGATGCCGGAGACCCAGTCGAGCATCATCCCGCCCACTGCCAGTAGCGCCCAGAGGCCGGTCTTGATGAAGAACAGCAGCGCGCCTGCCGTGGCTTTCTGCGCAGAAAAAACGAACGAATTGATCTCGAACGACAGGTGTTCGGTGAGCAGCACCAGCGTCACGCAAAGAATCAACGCGGTGCTCGCCTCGACCTGCTGGAACAGCGAGTAAATCCCCACCGTCAGCAGCGACAGCAGCAGCCCCACCGCCAGATACAGCAGCAGGACTTTATCGACCACCCGCCGCGAGCTGCCGCCGACGCTGATCAACCGATTGATCTCGGAGCTGAAACCGACGCTGTAGAACTTCGAGGCGATCAGCGACGCGGCGACCACCACGCCATAAAACCCCAGCGCTTCGTAGCCCAGGTAATGGGTGATGGCCAACACCAGCAGAAACTTCGCGCCTAAAGCTCCGCCGCGAAGCAGAAGGCGAAAAATCATCGAACGACGCCTTTGATGATCTCGTCCATCATCACCGTCTTGGCTTCGATTTCGCGACAAGTGTCGGTCAGGCGCTTGCCGAAGTTCGACAGCGCGTTCGGCGCGTACACGGTGTCGATGATGGTGTCGACATTGATGTCGCCGCCATTGATTACCCAGTCCTCCACGCCCATGTCCTGATAGGCGCCAAAGCCTTTGCGCTCATAGCTGATGTGGTACGCCGGGACACCGGACAACAACGATTCGATGGCGCCGTGCAGACGCACGGAGATCACCAGGTCCGGCTGATATTTGGCAATCGTCGCCTTCAGCGACAGCAGGTCTTCGCTGATGCCCAGTTCGCGATAGAACGCACCGTCATCGTTGCCGCGAACGGCGCTCTGCACCGCGCAGACCACTTTGCTTTTGTTCTTCAGGCGCTGCAGCAGCAACTTCAGGTTGGCGACGTAGGCGACCTTCTTGTCCTTGCTCCACTCCGGCGGCTTGCGCAGCACCACGCACACGGTGGCCGGCGATGCGGCACAGCGGGTGAACTTCGGCTGCTGAAGGATCTTGCTGGCCAACGACTGCACCGCCAGATCCGGCGCGCGATAGACGTTTTCGCAGGCATCGAACATTGCCGAGGAGCGGTTATCGCGCACGAACACCGCGTCGGCGCTGGCGTAGTGATCGACGATCTTGCGGCTCTCGCCATGGAACGGGCCGATGCTTTGCGGCAGGTACACCGACGGCACCTTGCTGAGGATCGCCGTTTCCAGTTGCTTGGCGTGGCCGAGTTTGAGCTTGATGTGTTCGAAGGCACTTTTCGAGCGCATGTAGCCGCCACCGACGCCGACGATCAGATCGGTCTTGCGCAACAGATCCGCCAGCCCGGCATACGACTGATTGAGAAAAACCGCCTGCTTGACCCGCCCCAGGCCCTTGGCCGCCATCACCGGCGCGTCGAATCGCGGGTACGGCAAGTAGGCGAAAGACTGCGGGTCGGACGCCACGACATTGATCGCGGTGTCTTCGCCAAAGTTGCGCTGCACCAAGGCGATGGCCAGATCGACGAGCAGGCCGTCGCCGGAGTTGGAGGCACTGTAGCCATGCAAAATCGTTACGTTCATAAGCTTGAGTTCTACTTAATAAGTGGGAGCGCAATACACGTCGTAGGTCTGGCGGATCATCAGCGCGGCGCTGAAACGCTCGCGCACGATGTTCCGGCCTTCGCTGCCGAGGTCGAGCAACCGCGGCTTCTGGATTCGTGCCAGCACGTCGGCCAGCGCCTGATGATCACCGGTGGGAAAGACGTAGCCGGACACTTCATGGGTGACCAGTTCGGGCAGTGACGTGCAGTTGCTGGCAATCACCGGCAAGCCCATGGCCATGCCTTCCAGCGGCACCATGGCGAAACCTTCCCAGCGGCTCGGAACGATCAGCGCGTCGGCCTGTTGATACAGCGCCTGCACTTCGGCTGGCGTGACCCACGGCAGGTACTCGACCGCGTCCATCTCGGGGCACTCGACCGTGTCCTCGTTGACCGCACTGCCAACCACCGTCAGTTTCAGATCACTGCGCTGGACCTTGGCGAAGGCTTTGAGCAATACGTCGAAGCCTTTCTGGTAGTCGAGGCGACCAACGAACAGCAGATGGATCGGCTCGGGGTTGTCGGCCTTCGGCGCGTCATCCTTGTGCGGGATGCCGTTGTAGATCAGGCGCATGCGCTTGCGCTCGATACCGAACCGCGCGGCTTTGTCCATCTCGTAGCGGCTGACGCAAATGATCACGTCGGTGACTTTCTGCAGGACCCGCTCGATCCAGGCGTAGACCTTCTGCTTGATGGGCGAGCTTTCCATCAGGAACGAAAACGCGTGCGGGCAGTAGACGATTTTCGGCCGACGCCAAGGCTTGAGCAGCACGCACACGCAGCGGCCAATCACCCCGGAAAACGTGCTGTGCAGATGCACCACATCGGGTTTTTCCTTGAGCAGTGTCCGGGCCAGCTCCCACGCAAAGCGCAGCAGCGAGGGCACGTTACGCCCGGACCTGACGAACGTGCGAATCTGGCTCTGGTCGATGCCGTGCAGCTCTTGTTTCTGGTCGAGCGGCACCAGATAGACCAGCTCGTAATTCGAATCCTGGCCTTCGGGCGACGCCGAGATGGTGCGGATAACGGTGGCGACCCCACCTTTTATCGTTTCAGCCACGTGCAGTATTTTCTTCACAACCCACCCACTTTCATGCCTGTTGGAACGTACCTGAATCTCAGGATTTGTCCGACGCGTATTCGTAGTTGTAATAGCCATAGCTGCCATTGCCGTAGTAGCTGGCAGCGCGCTTCTCGACGCCGTTGAACACCGCGCCCTTGAGCTCGATGCCGTTCTGCGCGAAGCGGCGAATGGTCGCTTCAATTTCCTTGGCCGGGTTTACCGCAAACCGCGTAACGATCAGGCTGATCCCGGCTTCACGCCCGACAATCGCCGCGTCGGTCACCGCCAGCAGCGGCGGCGTATCGATGATCACCACGTCGTAGCGTTCACTGAGTTCGGCGAGCAGATCGCGGAAGTTGGCGTGCATCAGCAGCTCGGAAGGATTCGGTGGAACCTGACCACGGCTGATGAAGTGCAGGTTGTCGATTTCCACCGTGTTGATCGCCTGCTCGATGCTGCAGCGCTTGACCAGCAGATCCGACAGGCCATTGGCGATCGGCACGTTCAGGGTCTTGTGCAGGTGGCCCTTGCGCATGTCGGCGTCGATCAGCAGCACGCGCTGACCACTTTGCGCCATGACCGCCGCGAGGTTGGAGGAGACGAAGGTCTTGCCGACCTGCGGGCTGGGGCCGGAGATCATGATGCGGTTGTTGGTCGAATCCAGCGCGGCGAAATGCAGGCAGGTGCGCAGGCTGCGGATCGACTCGATAGACAGGTCGGTCGGGTTGCGCAGCGCCAGCAGATAGGCCGGCGTCTCGGCGGTGACTTTGGCTCGGCCTTTTTTCGTGTCCTCGTCGCGCTGCAAGGCGCTGTAAGGAATCGACGCGTACACCGGCAGCCCGAGCTGTTCGATGGCTTCCGGGCCTTCCAGACCTTTGCTCAACGATTTGCGCAACAGCACCAGGGCCACGCCGACAAAGGCGCCGAGGAACGTTGCGATCAGCACGATCAGGGCTTTTTTCGGTTTGACCGGGCTGCTCAGGTCGACATCTGCCGGATCGATCAGGCGCACATTGCCCACCGCCCCGGCGCGGACGATGTCCAGTTCCTGGGATTTGTTCAGCAATTGCGTGTAGATCTGCGAAGCCACTTCCACATCGCGGGTCAGGTTGAGCAGTTCCTGTTGCGTGGCCGGCAGATCGCCAACCTTGCCTTCCAGCGACTTCTGCTGCTGGGTCAACTCACCGATCTGCGACATCAAGGCGCGATACGCCGGATGCTGCTTGGTGAACTTGCGATCCATTTCCGCCTGCTGCATTTTCAGCTCGGAAATCCGCGTTTCCAGCGCCACGGACTGACCGAGCACCGACTGGGTTTCCAGGGAAATGTTCACGGTCTTGCCGTGGGTCTGATACGCGTTGAGCGCATCGCTGGCCTTGGCCAGATCGCGCTTGACCTGCGGCAGCTGGCTTTGCAGGAACGCCAGGCTCTGCGCCGCTTCCGCCGAGGTGCGGCGCACGTTCTGGTCCACGTAGAGCGCGGCGATCTTGTTGAGGATCTTCACCGCCTCGGCGGCATCGGCGCTGGCCAGCGCCAGACGGATAATCCCCGACTCCTTGCCTTGCTCGGAAATATCCAGCGCATCCTGGTAACCCTGAATGGTCACGATCCGTGGATTGCGCACCACTTCAAAGCGCGTGCCCGGGTTGGCTTGCAGGCGCTCGATCAACCCGTCGACGCCGTCCTGGGCGAAGGCTTGGCCGGCGACGCCCTCGACCAGCAGGTTGTCGTTGTCATCGAGCAACTGAAAGTGCTGTTGTTCGCCAGCCACCAGCGTGAGCTTCTTGCCCAACAACTCTTTAGGCAGATTGAGCCGAGTGAACTCCAGACGCTCACCGCCCCAGGCGTAGCTGTTGAGGCCAAAACGCGGAGGCGCCACGCTGAGTTCGGTTTCGCCGCGATAACGCCGGGCGAGAAAACCGCCGATGACCGGAAAGGTGTTGGGGGTGACGTCGATGTCCAGGCGCAGGTCGTCGACGGTTTTGCCGATCACCGCGCGGGACTTGATGATGCCGATTTCGGTCACCGACGGCGATTGCCCGCCGAGCATGCTGCTGAGGTCGGAAAAGCCGAGCATGTCGTTCTTTTTCGGTTCGACCTGCACCAGCGCATTCGCCAGGTACACCGGGGTCGCCAATACCGCATAGGCAACGCCAGCGGCCATGAAGGCGCCGGTGAATGCACCGATCAACCATTTCTGGTCAATCAAACTGCCGAATATGCCGAGAAGATCAATACTGTCTTGATCGTTATCACGGTTGGCGATTACTGACGGTAACTGCATAAGTCTTTCTTACCATTCACTGATCTGAAGAATATTCATCAATGTCCGAGGCGCTGCGCCCACGAGCTAACAGCATCTTCAATCAATGCATGGGCATGAATAAAAGCGGCCTTACCTTGACGATACGGATCCTGTATTTCTCGTTCGCTCTGCCACTTGCCAAGAAGAAACACTTTGCCTCGGGCGTGCGAGGCAATCTTCAGTACCTGATTCACATGCTGTTTTTCCATGACCAGAATCAGGTCTGATTCATTGACGATATCGGCGGTCAATTGCCGGGCCCGGAAACCTTCGGCGCTGTGCCCGTGGTCTTCCAGCACCTGGCGCGCCGATGCTTCCATGCCTTCGCCAACCCGCGCAGAGAGACCTGCGGACGTCACCGAAATGGTTGAGGGGGTCAGCGCGTTACGCAGCAGAAGTTCTGCTGTCGGACTTCGGCAAATATTGCCAACGCACACGACGAGGATCTTTTTGAACAAGGTTTACATTCCTGTGTAATATCATTCTGCCAACATCTAGAGCGGATCTTAATGAACCCACTAGATCATTCTGCACTCAGAAATAGATTCGCCCTGTTAGTACCAGCGTATTAAGTACCACAGGGTCAAAAGCCGCCAAAACAGAATTACCGGACTAAAAATAACTGTGATTTTCAGGTCTTGTTTTCCTGACAAAAAATAACATTGGCGCACTTAGTGCGATTGTTAGTTTCGAAACAATTATCTCGAGATACTTTTCGCCGTTGTCACTTCTCACCCGGAGAACCGACATGAAATCAGCCCATCTCAAACCCCTGAGCGCCCTGACCCTGTTACTGCTGGCGGCAACCGGCCAGAGCCAGGCCAATGAACTGTTCCCGGCATTGCCCGCCAATAAAACCATCGGGGTTCAGGTCAAAGTCCAGAGCTTTTCCGCTGCGGACGCCGAGCGCGTCAAAGCCACCGGCTTCAGTTTCGTGCGCTTTGGCGTATGGACTGACAGCCTGCCCAGCGCGGCCTACCAGAAGCAGATCAGCGATGCCTTCGCCGTGGCTCGCGCGGCCGGTCTGCCGGTGCTGATGACCCTGCGCGCGACCAAGCCGTTACCGGCCAATGATCTGGCGAACGCGGGGGTCGCGTATGCCAACGCGCTGACCAGCCTGACAGCGACCTATGGCTCACAACTGGTGGCGATCGAGTTGTGGAATGAGCCGGACCTCGGCACCTACTGGCCGACCGGTAATTTCGACACGACGTTCGTGCCGTTCATGAGCGCTGCGTGCAAGACCCTGCAAGACAAACCCCAGACTGTCCCGGTGATCGGTTTTGGCTTCGCCCGGCCGCCGACTGCCGGCTCGGCGTCCACCGTGGCACTCAACCGAATCGTCAGCGAATACCCCAAATGCCTCAACGCGGTTTCCTACCATCCCTACGGCATGAGCGGCACGCAGATCAGCAATGCCCAGGCGTTTATCCAGCAGAACTTCCATCTGCCGGGGGTGATCAGCGAATGGGGTATCTCGGCGCTCGCCTCCAACGGCGGGACTGAGGGTCAGGCCAGTAAAATCAGTGCATTCGTCGCCGATATCAAAACCCGCAACATTGCCCTGACCTCGATCTACGAGTGGAAAAACAGCGACACTGGCAGCAATGACCGCGAGAAGAATTTCGGTCTGTTGACCTCCGATGGCCAACCGAAACCGGCAGAAACTGCGGTTAAAACCCAGCTGAGCCAGCAATAACCTTCATCGATGTGCTCAAGGGGCGCTGACCGTCAGTTGCTTTGAACCTGCGGCCGATTTTGGCATCGTATTCATCGATACCGCGCCCCACCGTTCAAACAGCCGTTCTCAGGTTGTTGCCCCCGGGGAACCCGTTGCGCCTTGATGCCCTTGAGTGGCTGTCAACGCTCGGGTAATGTCGTCAAACCCACAGGACAGAGCACACCCATGACTTCCAAGCTGGAACAACTCAAACAGATGACCACCGTAGTTGCCGACACCGGCGACTTCGAAGCGATCGCCCGGGTCAAGCCGGTCGATGCCACCACCAACCCTTCCCTGCTGCTCAAGGCCGCTGCCATCCCGGGCTATGCCGAGCTGCTGAACGCCTGCGTCAGCGACTGCAAGGGCGACGTGGGCCTGGCCAGCGACCGTTTCGGCGTCGCCGTCGGCCAGGAAATCCTCAAGGTGATTCCGGGCCGCATTTCCACCGAGGTGGATGCGCGCCTGTCGTTCGACCAGGACGCCGTGCTCAAGCGTGCGCATCGCCTGATCGAACTGTACGACAAGGCCGGCGTCGGCCGTGACCGCGTACTGATCAAGATCGCTTCGACGTGGGAAGGCATCCGCGCTGCCGAGATCCTCGAGAAGGAAGGCATCCAGACCAACCTGACCCTGCTGTTCTCCTTCGCTCAGGCTGCCGCATGCGCTGACGCCGGGGTGTTCCTGATTTCGCCGTTCGTGGGCCGCATCTACGACTGGTACAAGAAGGCCAACGGCAACGACTACACCGGCGCCGATGATCCGGGCGTGCAGTCGGTGACCCGCATCTACAACTACTACAAGGCCAATGACTACAAGACTGTGGTCATGGGCGCCAGCTTCCGTAATCTGAGCCAGATCGAGCAATTGGCCGGTTGCGACCGTCTGACCATCAGCCCGGACCTGATCGACAAGCTCGCGGCAGACACCGGCAAACTGGAGCGCAAACTCGCCCCGGGCCACGCCGGCGAAGCGCGCCTGAGCCTCAACGAAGCGCAATTCCGCTGGCTGTCCAACGAAGACGCGATGGCTACCGAGAAACTGGCTGAGGGCATCCGTCAGTTTGCCCGTGACCAGGAGAAGCTCGAGGCGCTGCTGCAGGCCAAGCTGTGATCTGAGCGGTTGAAATGCAAAAAGGGCGAACCCGGTTGGGTTCGCCCTTTTTTGTTGGTGTTGCTCAGCGCAAATGATGACTTATGGCAGGTGGCATCCCTGTGGCGAGGGAGCTTGCTCCCGCTGGGCTGCGAAGCGGCCCAATTGGCTATCCGGTTTTTTCAGAAACACCGTGCCGGCAGGTTTTATGGCTGCTGCGCAGCCAAGCGGGAGCAAGCTCCCTCGCCACAGAGGCCACTCAGTGGCGCTCGAGGGCGTTCACCAGGTCATGGAAGGCTTCACGATTGGAGTCGTTCAGGCCCATGAGGATCTTGTGCGCTTCGAGCACCTTGATCCGCACCACTTCCTCGGACTGATCCTGATCCGGCAGGTCGTCCAGGCACTCGGGGCACGGCACCGGGTGGTTGACGATGTTGAACACCTGCTCGAAGCCCATCGACTGCAGCAGACGGGTAATGTCTTCGTGGGTGGTGACGACGGTCGGCAGCAGGCCGACCTTCTGCCGCGACAGGATCGACAATTTGGCCAGCAGGCCGAGGGTGGTGCTGTCGATGCTACGGGTTTCGGTCAAATCGATCACGATCGCGTTGAAATTCAACGCGGTGAAGATTTTCTCAATAGTCGCATCCAACGCCGAACACAGGGTCAGGCGAACTTCACCGACGAACTTCAGGACGAAGGTGCCGTCCTGTTCGGCGAACTGGATTCTACCGGTACTCATTGAAGATTCCTGCTCAACACCAACAGGGCGATATCATCCGGCATCTCCCCTAGCGTGGCCAATTCAAACACTTGCCGCAGACCATCCAGGCTGCCGCCCGCCGCCTTCACCCGTTGAGGCAAGGCAGCTTCTTTTTCCTTGAGCGTCGGTTCTGGCAATAGATCCAGAATGCCGTCGGACATCAGCGTCAGGCTGAACGTCGGAGGCAGCTCAAGCACGTGATCTTCGTAGGTGGCCTCATTGAACAGGCCCACCGGCAAACCGCGGCCTTCGAGGTAACGAACACTGTCAGGCGTGTACAACACAGGCAACGGCAGATGGCCGCCGATGCTATAGGTCAACAAACCGGTCTCCTCGTCGATGACTCCACCGACCATTGTGACGTGTTTGCCCAGCTTACAACTGATCAGCCCCCGGTTGATATGTCCAAGGACTTCCGAAGGCTTGAATTCCGGCAACGTGCCGTTGCGCTTGGACTCGAACAACAGGCGCGTGGTCATGAACTTCAGCAGCACGGTGACGAACGCCGAAGAGGCGCCATGGCCCGATACGTCGGCCAGGTAGAACGCCACCCGACGCTCGTCGACGCGGAAGTAGTCGACAAAATCACCCGACAGGTACAGCGACGGGATGATCTGGTGAGCAAACTGGAATTCGTCAATGCGCCACGGGCTTTCCGGCAGCATGTTCATCTGCACCTGGCGACCGGCGTTCTGGTCTTCCTGGAGCAGGTTCAGGCTGGCTTCGAGCTCGCGGTTGGCCTTCTCCAGCTTCTCGCGGTAGCGCTGGTTCTCCAGCAGCAGGCGCGCACGATCCAGCGCGCGACGCACCGAATGCTCGAGCACGGCCAGGTCTTCGAGAGGCTTGATCAGGTAGTCCGCCGCCCCCAGGCGCAGCGCCTCGACCGCGTCGTTCATCACGCCGGCACCCGAAACGACGATCATCGGCGTTTGCGGTGAGCGCTCGGTGACCTGACGGATAAGTTCGAGACCGCCCATCTGCGGCATGCGCAGATCGCAGATGACCAAGTCGGGCTTGTCTTGCTCGAATACCTGAAGACCCTGTTGGCCGTTGCTGGCCTGCAGGACGCTGAAACCACTGTCTTCCAAATAGGCCGCGAGGCTCGCGCGCACTACTTCGTCATCATCGATTATCAGCAGCGTGGCACTGGTTTTTGGCATGTGGGCAAACGGCGCCAGAATTAGGTTGGCGTAGCAGGCGGGGCATCGGCCCGGCTCAGACTACTGGATTCGCTTTCTAGCCTCTCTGCTGCACCGCTTTCGAGCACTGAGCCGGAACGCGATTGCACCAGAGGTGCCCTTCTAAGGCGCAGACGGTACTCCCATCCGCGGGGCGTTTCAAGCATGCGCCGATGGTCGCTTGACGACTTTACTTGTCAAATCACCGAGAGTTATAAGAACAGCTCAAACCGTAACCCAATGGAAGGTCGAAGCCATGAGTCAAACCGGTCGGGACTACAGCGAAAAGCGTGATTTCATCCGCATGCGGGTCGACGCCGATGTGGTGTTGATTCATGAAGGCGATGAGATCGCCGGCGTGTGCATCGACCTCTCCAGCAGCGGCATGCAGGTCGAAGCGCCGCGCCAGTTCGCGGTTGGCGACCGCTTGAGCGTGCGCATCGATTCCGAGCATGCCGCATTGAGCGGGCTGGAAGCGGAGACCGAAGTGGTCTGGGTCAAGGCCCAGGACGGCGCCAGCCAGAAACTCGGCCTGACCATTTTGAAGATGAAATAAGCGCACACAAAAAAGGCGGCCTCATTGGCCGCCTTCTTGTCATCGGTCGAAATTAAAAATCGTCTTCAACCTGACCATCCTTGACCTTGAACTCGCGGTTCTGCAGATAGGCATTGCGGATGAAGGTGTACTTGTCGCCGCTGATCAGCTTCTCGCTCGACAGCAGGCTGGCGCGAGTGTCGACGATGTTCAGGCCGAACACCGAGTTACGGACAGGCACGTCGTTGATGTAGCGGTACGGAGCAGTGTAACTGTCGACGTACTTCGACGGCGCGTCACGCAGGGTGCTTGGGCCGAGCAACGGCAGCATCACGTAAGGACCGCTGCTGACGCCCCAGTAGCCGAGGGTCTGACCGAAGTCTTCGTCGCTGCGATTCAGGCCCATTTTGGTGCCGACATCGAAGAAGCCCAGCAGGCCGAAAGTGGTGTTGAAAATGATCCGCGCGGTATCGACACCGGCTGCTGCCGGTTTGGCCTGCAGAATGTTGTTCGCCAGGTTGGTGACGTCACCGACGTTGCGGAACATGTTGTGGATGCCGTCTTCGAGGAACTGCGGCGTCACGAACTCATAGCCCTGCGCCAGCGGCTTGAGCGCGTAGGTGTCGACGAAGTCGTTGAACTGGAAGATCGGGCGGTTGACGCTTTCCCAAGGGTCTTCTTCCGTTGCGGCGTTGGCGGCGAACGGAACCAGCAAGACGCTGGCACATACACATAGCTGAGCGAGAGGATTGCTCCAGCGCATAGAAAACTCCTTGGATTTTTACTGGCGCGGGCACCCGGGCCCAAGCGTTAAGAGCGCTAGTATAAGCGCAAATGCCGTTTTGGGCAGTCCACCCGTAAAGAGTCATGCAGGACGCTTCCTACACGCTCTTTCACACACCTGTCATCCAACTGTCACTGATGTCCCCTAGCCTCATACCTATTTCAGGGACGTTGCCATGACCCACGCTGAAGCCTTGCCTGTCGCCGAGCCCGGCCTGACCGCCGTGCTGTTCGGACTCAGTGGCTGTCTGGTGGATTTCGGTGCCCGCGCCCATCAACACGCCAGCATGCTGCCCGAGCACGCCGACGCCACACCCGGCGCCCTCGACAGCCTGCTCAGCCTGCAGCGCCAGCAGATTCCCTGTGCGTGGATCGATGAACTGCCCCCTGCCCTCGCGCAATCTCTGGCGGCCTCGTTGCCGGGGTGGATCCAACCGACGCAATATTCAGCAACAATCAATCCGTGGCCGGCGCCGAACGCCTGTTGGCAAGCACTGATGGGGCTGAATGTCGGACGCCTGGACGGCTGCGTACTGGTCAGCGGCGAGCCGCGCCTGCTGCAATCGGGCCTCAACGCCGGGTTGTGGACCATTGGCCTGGCGTCCTGCGGTTCGTTGTGCGGCCTGTCGCCGAGCGAGTGGCAAGCCTTGAGCCAACAGGAACGCGAACAGCGCCGCGGCAAGGCGACCCTGCAGTTGTTTAACCTGGGCGTGCATTCGGTGATCGATCATCTGGGCGAACTCGACACCTGCCTGGCCGACATCAACCTGCGCCGCCTCAAGGGCGAAAAGCCCTGACCGGGATCATGCAGGTTGCAGCAGAGTGGATTAATCTAAAGGTCAGCCATAGACCTTTGGCGCGCGGCTGCGGTCAATGCCAGTGCCTCTAGATAAAAGGAACCCCACCATGCCCGCCCAAGAACTGCAAAAACAACTCGACACCCTGCGCGAGCAACTGGAGCAGAATCCGCCGCTGTCCGAAGCCGAACGTGAAGATCTGCATGCGCTGATGGCGCAGATCGAATCGGAAATCGAACTGGAAAGCGTCACGCAGGAAACCAGCATCGCAGACGGTGTGAACCTGGCGGTGGAACGCTTTGAAGTGGAACACCCGGCCATTGCCGGCACCCTGCGCAATATCGTTAATGCGCTGGGTAGCATGGGCATTTGACTGCCCTGCGCTGAAACGCAAAAAGCCCTGCCAGCGATGGCAGGGCTTTTTCATTTCCATAATTTGAAACACAGTCCCCTGTGGGAGCGGGCTTGCTCGCGAAGGCGTCGTGTCAGTCGACATCATCGTTGAATGACACACAGCCTTCGCGAGCAAGCTCGCTCCCACATTGGATATGCCACAATTTGATTCTTTATTGGCGGACCAGACGGTGGTTCGGCAGCTGTTCCGCTTCAGTGCTGCGATACGGATTGATATCCAGCCCGCCACGACGCACATAGCGCGCAAACACCGTGAGTTTCTCCGGCTTCAACAAACGCTGCAGGTCGAGGAAGATCCGCTCCACGCATTGTTCGTGGAAGTCCGAGTGCTGGCGGAAACTGACGATGTATTCCAGCAGACTGGCGTGATCCAGCGCCGCGCCGCGATATTCCACCACCACGCTGCCCCAGTCCGGCTGACTGGTCACCGGGCAGTTGGATTTGAGCAGGTGGCTGTGCACGCTCTCTTCGACAATCTTCGAATCATCGCAACGCAGCAGCTCGGGGCGCGGATGCTCATAGTTGCTGACGCTGATGTCCAGATCGTCGATGCACACGCCCGGCAACGCCACGACGCCTTCGGCTTCGACGTCCTTCAGGTTGCGTACACGTACGCCGACCGGTTTGCCGGCAGCGGCCGACAGGTCCTTGACCAGCGTCGCTTCCAGGCTGGCGATGTCGGCGAACGGCGTCTGGTTCAGCGAGTTCAGGTACAGCTTGAACGACTTCGATTCGATGATGTTCGGCGAATCCGCCGGAATGCTGAATTCACCGATCGCCACCACCGGCTTGCCCGACGGCAACAGCCACGACAGTTCGAAGCAATTCCAGAAATCCACACCTTTATACGGCAGGGTTTCGGCGGTCAGGCCCAGCTCGGCCCATTTCGCGGTGCGCGGAATCGGGAACAGCAGGGACGGCGTGTACGTGGCGATGTATTCGCTGGATTTGCCCAGCGGCGAATGTTCGGCTGCGGGATGCATGGCGGAAACCTGACTGAAGAATCAGCGGATTCTATCAGCCTTTGCGCCCGCCTTTGAGTGCTTACTGACTGACAGTCAGTTTGCCGACCATGCCCGCCTGGTAGTGACCGGGAATATTGCAGGCAAATTCCAGGCTGGTGGCCTTGCTGAAGGTCCAGGTCAACTCGGCGGTCTTGCCCGGCTCGACCAGCACGCTGTTGGGGTCGTCGTGCTTCATGCTGTGGTCCATGCTGCCGTGAGCCATGCCCGCCATATCGTGGGACATTTCTTTCATGCCGGTAGGCGTGAGCATGCCGCTTTGCTGCATTTGCAACATTTCCTGCTGGTGTCTGGCATGCATCGCGGCGTCACCGAGGTTGAATTCGTGCAGCAACTGGCCTTTATTCACCAGCACAAAGCGAACGGTCTCACCGGCCTTGACCTGAATGGCTTTCGGGTCGAACGACATGTCGTTCAGCACCACCTCGATGCTGCGGGAGGCCTTGGCTGCAGGCGCCGGCTGGCCGAAATCATACGTGTGCGCGGGCGCGGCCCAGACAGGTGAACTCAGCGCCAGCAAACAGGCGGCGACGGCCAGAGGGTTGCGCAAAAACATAGTCATACTCCAACAAGATAAGGTTCAGCCTGTGGGAAACTCTAGCCCGCCTGCGCTGGCAGCGACCTGACAGACAGATTACAACTTTGTCAGGTTGGCGCCTGTCGCCTGCTCCCACGGTATAACGCTTTTGTTCCTACAACCCGAGCCGCCCATGAAATTGCTGATCGTCGAAGACCAACCGAAAACCGGCCACTACCTGCGCCAGGGCCTGACCGAGGCCGGGTTCAACACGGAACTGGTGGCCGACGGCAACAGTGGTCAGCAACTGGCCTTGAGCGGTGAATATGCGCTGCTGATTCTCGACGTGATGCTGCCCGGGCGCAGTGGCTGGCAGATTCTGCACGCGGTGCGCAGTGCCGGCCTCGACACGCCGGTACTGTTTCTCACCGCCAAGGATGCCGTGGAAGACCGGGTGCACGGTCTCGAACTCGGCGCCGACGACTATCTGGTCAAACCGTTCGCCTTCTCCGAGTTGCTGGCCCGGGTGCGCAGCCTGTTGCGCCGTGGCAGCGCCCTGCCCCAGGAAACCAGCCTGCAACTGGCCGACCTGCGTCTGGACCTGATTCGCCGCCGGGTCGAACGCAACGGCCAGCGCATCGACCTCACCGCCAAAGAATTCGCCCTGCTGGAAATGCTCCTGCGCCGCCAGGGTGAAGTGTTGCCGAAATCGTTGATTGCCTCGCAGGTCTGGGACATGAATTTCGACAGTGACACCAACGTGATCGAAGTGGCGATCCGGCGTCTGCGCCTGAAGATCGACGATGACTTCCCCGACAAACTGATTCACACCGTGCGCGGCATGGGTTACGTGCTTGAAGAGCGCCCTGCCTGATGCGTCGTCTGTCGCTGAGCTCTCGTCTGGCGCTGCTGTTCGCCGCCTGCACCGCTGTGGTCTCGCTGTTCGCCGGGGTGCTGTTCAGCCGCGCCAGCGAGGCGCACTTCATTGAGCTCGATCAGCAATTGCTCGACGGCAAGTTGATCGGTTTGCGCCGGGCCTTGCAGGATGTGCAACCCGCTCAGCGAGAGGCGCGGCTGGCGGATGAGCTGAGCCGTCAGGCCGACCTGGCACTGCGTATTACTGGCAGTGACGGCCAGCGCTGGTACGACAGCTCGATCAATTTGCCGCAGGACTTACCGCAACAGCCGGGCCTGTCGACCATCAGCCATGACGGCGCCGACTACCGCGTGCTTAACGCCCCGCTCGATCCAGACCAATCCGATTCGCCGCAACTGACGCTGCTGCTGGACATCACCCATCATCAGCACTTCCTGCAACGCATGCAGCATCTTATCTGGCTGACCGTCGGCCTGTCAGCGCTGGCCACCGCGCTGCTCGGCGCCTGGGCTGCACGCAGCGGCTTGCATCCGCTGCGGCGCATGAGTGCAGTGGCGCGTGGGATTTCCGCACATTCGCTCAACGCCCGACTGCCGGAAGCGCAAATGCCGCCGGAGCTTGCGGAAATGGCCCACAGCTTCAACGCCATGCTCGGACGCCTCGATGACTCGTTTCAACGGCTGTCGGCGTTCTCGGCCGACATCGCCCATGAACTGCGCACACCGCTGTCGAACCTGCTGACCCACACCCAAGTCACCCTCACCCGCCCACGCCCGATCGAGGATTACCGCGAAGCCCTGCACAGCAACCTCGAAGAACTGCAATGGATGGCGCAACTGGTCAACGACATGCTTTATCTGGCCAAGGCTGACCACGGTTTGCTGATGCCCAAGCGTGAGGCACTGGAACTGGCGGATGAGAGCGATGTGCTGCTGGAGTTTTTTGCGCCACTGGCCGAGGACGCCGGGGTGACGCTGAGCCGCGAAGGTCATGCGCGTATAGAAGGCGATCGCAGCATGCTGCGCCGGGCCTTGTCGAATCTGCTGGATAACGCGCTGCGCTTCACCCCGGCGTCAGGCAGCGTGCGCCTGTCCATCGTCGATCAACCGCACATAGCGCAGGTGTCGGTGGAGAACAGTGGCGAAGGCATTTCGGCAG
Organism: Pseudomonas sp. GM30; assembly: GCF_000282275.2. Taxonomy (NCBI): domain Bacteria; kingdom Pseudomonadati; phylum Pseudomonadota; class Gammaproteobacteria; order Pseudomonadales; family Pseudomonadaceae; genus Pseudomonas; species Pseudomonas sp. GM30. The sequence continues at coordinate 53,546 of NZ_AKJP02000010.1, forward strand.
AGTTGTTGCCACGGCTGTTTGACCGGTTTTATCGAGCAGATCCGGCGCGGCAGGAAGGCAGCAGTGAACATGCGGGGCTGGGGCTGGCGATTACCCAATCGATCGTGCGGGCGCATGGCGGGCAGATTCATTGCGAATCGGCTGCGGGGCGGACGCGGTTTGTGATCGAGTTGCCCAAGAAGGATTGAGGCCGACAGTTCCGGCCCCTTCGCGAGCAAGCTCGCTCCCACATTGGATTCGTGAACGACACAGTTCCAGTGTGGGAGCGAGCTTGCTCGCGAAGGCGGAATTGAAACTCAGGAATATCTCAGCGCGTGAGCCGGCTCGATCTTCGCCGCCCGCAACGCCGGGTACACCGTCGCCAAAAAGCTCAGAATAAAACCCGCCGAGCAGATCAACAGCACATCCCCGCCCTGCAATTCCGAAGGCAGGTTGCTGACGAAGTACACGTCGGAACTGAAGATGTGCTGCCCGGTAACGCGCTCGACCCAACCAACCATTTCGCTGACGTTCAGCGCCGCGATCACGCCGAGCACGCCGCCAATCAAGGTGCCGACAATCCCGATCACCGTACCCTGCACCATGAAGATCGCCATGATCTGCCGTGGCGTGGCGCCGATGGTGCGCAAGATCGCGATGTCCGCGCCTTTGTCGTTCACCACCATGATCAGCGTGGCGATGATGTTGAACGCCGCCACCGCGACAATCATCAGCAACAACAGGCCGATCATGGTTTTTTCCATTTTCATCGCGCTGAACAGGCTGCCCTGGGTGTGGGTCCAGTCGTCAGCTTTGAACTCGGCACCGAGGCCTGCAGCGATGTCCGAGGAGACTTTCGGCGCGGCGTACAGATCCTTCACCGCGAGGCGCACGCTCTGCACCTGATTCGGCTGCCAGTGCTGCATGGTGGCAGCATCGGCCACGTGGATCAGGCCCATCGAGCCGTCCAGTTCGGCGCCGACCTTGAACACACCGACCACGTTCAGTCGCTGCATGCGCGGGGTGATACCACCCGGTGCGGTGCTGACTTCCGGGACGATCAGGGTGATCTTGTCACCTACGTTGAGACGGAAGCGGCGCGCGGTGATTTCACCGATCACCACGCCGAACTCGCCCGGTTTCAGGTCATCGAGACGCCCCTGCACGATGTGCTGGGCCACGATCGACACCTTGCCTTCCTGAGCCGGATCGACACCGCTGATCTGGATCGGCTGCATCAAGCCCTTGTAGGACAGCATGCCTTCCATCTCGGTGAACGGCACGGCGGCGGTCACTTCAGGATTTTTCAGCGCGGTGGCGGCCACCGGCTGCCAGTCATCGATCGGCTTGACGCCAACGATGGTCGCGTGCGGCACCATACCGAGGATGCGCGAGCTCATTTCGCGCTGGAAGCCGTTCATCACCGACAGCACCACGATCATCGCCAGCACGCCGAGGGCGAGCCCAATCATCGAAGTCATCGAGATGAACGAAACAAAGCGATTGCGGCGCTTGGCGCGGGTATAGCGCGTGCCGATAAAGATCGATAACGGTCTGAACATTCGCTGGGGCACCGTATAAAAAATCAAGCTTAAAAAAGCGGCCAATCGCTTGAGAGCGTAGCGAGCGAAGGAAAGACAAGGCAAAAACAGGCGAGGAAGCGGAGTCTACTGGCTGTAAATGAGCATTCCGAGCCTGTTTTTAACGCAGTATTTCCGAGCGCAGTAGCTCTCAAGCGATTGGAGTCAGGCAGCCTTCCTGCAATTGAAGGACGCGGTCCATCTGGCGGGCCAGGTTCATGTCGTGAGTCACCACCAGGAACGCCGTGCGCATCGAGGTGCTGAGTTCCAGCATCAGATCCTGAATGCCTTCGGCAGTGTGCGAGTCGAGGTTGCCGGTCGGCTCGTCGAGCATCACCAGGCCTGGATTGTTCACCAGCGCCCGGGCGATGGCCACACGTTGGCGTTCGCCGCCGGACAGCTCCGCCGGTTTGTGCTCCAGACGATGGCCCAGACCGACACGCTCCAGCAACGCGGTAGCGCGCTGACGTGCTTCCGGGATCGCAGTCTTGCCGATCAGCAGCGGCATGCAGACGTTTTCCAGCGCGGTGAATTCCGGCAGCAAGTGGTGGAACTGGTACACGAACCCGAGGGCACGGTTACGCAGCAGGCCACGCTTCTTCTCGCTCAGCGCCGACAGTTCTTCGCCGTCGAGCCAGACGCTGCCCTCGGTTGGGGTGTCGAGGCCGCCCAGCAGGTTGAGCAAGGTACTTTTGCCCGAACCGGACTTGCCGACGATCGCCACACGCTCACCCGGGTGCAACTCCAGTTGCAGACCGGCCAACACTTGCACCGACTCCGGGCCTTCCTCGTAGGATTTGCCCAGTTTTCGGCAGCTCAAGATTGCTTTATCACTCATGCCCGACTCACTCATAACGTAGCGCCTCCGCCGGCTGGGTGCGCGCGGCACGCCAGGCGGGATACAGGGTGGCGAGGAAACTCAGGACCAACGCAGCGGCGCAGACCATGACCACGTCCTGGCTCTGCACCTGCGATGGCAGGTAATCGATGAAATACACGTCGGCGTTGAGGAACTTGTGGCCGATCAGCCCTTCGAGAGCGGAAATCGCCGCACTGACGTTGAGCGCAGCGAGAATACCGAGCACCGCACCAATCGCCGTACCGACCACGCCGATCACGGTGCCCTGCACCATGAACGTACGCATGATCGTCCCCGGCGTGGCGCCGAGGGTACGCAGAATGGCGATGTCGCTCTTCTTGTCATTTACCACCATCACCAGCGTGGAAATGATGTTGAACGCAGCCACCGCGACGATCAGCAGCAACAGCAGACCGATCATGGCTTTTTCCATGCGGATCGCCTGATACAGGTTGCCGTGGGTGCGGGTCCAGTCGCGGGCGTAGTAATGGTCTTCGCCCAACTGCTGGGCGATGGTCCAGGCCACGCGCGGTGCCTGGAACAGATCATCGAACTTCAACCGGATGCCCTGCACCTGATCAGGCTTCCAGCGGTGCATCTTCGCCAGATCCTGCAGGTTGGTGACGCCCAGATAGCCGTCCAGCTCACCGGCGCCGACATGGAAGATGCCGACCACGGTAAAGCGCTTCATGCGCGGAAACATCCCGGCCGGGGTCACGCTGACCTCCGGCGCAACGAAGGTGACTTTGTCACCGAGGCCCACGCCGAGCTTGGTCGCGGCCTTGTCGCCGATGACGATGCCGAAGCTGCCCGGCGTCAGGTCGTCGAGTTTGCCCTGCTTCATGAAGTTGTCGATGATCGACACATTGCGCTCGAGCGCGGGGTCGATGGCGTTGAGCAACACCTTGGACACCTGACCATTGTTGGTCAGCAAACCCTGCATCTGAGTAAACGGCGCAACCGCCGTCACCTCCGGGTTGCGCTTGACCTTGGCGGCCAGGCTCTGCCAATCGTTGATCGGCTCGCCGGTTTCAAGAGTCGCGTGGGGCACCATGCCCAGCACGCGGGTGCGCATCTCATGATCGAAGCCGTTCATCACCGAGAGCACCACGATCATCACGACCACGCCAAGGGCGAGCCCGATCATCGAAGTCAGGGAAATGAATGACACAAAATGATTGCGACGCTTTGCACGGGTATAACGCGTGCCGATAAATACGAAGAGAGGTCTGAACATGTCGGGGCTTGTTCGGAGGGAAAAGGAACGTCCTTGTGGCGGGGGTCGATAACCAGCTTTACACTCAGACCACCGCCGCTACCATGGGTTCGCCATGTCGACATTAGATGAAGAAGATCGCCGCGAATACTACCGTATCGAGGACATGATCGCACTGGAAATTCGGCCCCTGTCCGCTCCCGAAGCCGCAGGCCAGGAAGTGTTGCAGGATGCTTCCCCGCTGTTCAACCTGCTCAGCGAACTGCACCTGAGCGAATTCGAGTCGCAGCACCTGTTGCGCCAGATCAGCGAGCGCGACCGGGCGATCGCCGCGTTCCTCAAATCGCAGAACAAACGCATCGACCTGCTCAGCCAGGTGGTCGCCCTGACCGTGCTCGGCCATATCGGCGAGCCGCAACCGGTGATCATCTCCGAAGGCGGGATCGATTTTCAGCACCCGACCCCGATCGCCACCGGCGCGCACCTGTCGGTGAAACTGGTGCTGATGCCGCAGGCGCTCGGCCTGCTGCTGCGCGCCCGCGTCACCCATTGCGACCGCAAGGGCGACGGCTACGACGTCGGCACCGAGTTCGAACACTTGACCGACGCCCAGCGCCAGTTGCTCGCCCGCTATATCTTGCAGAAACAGGCCCAGGAACGACGCCTGGCCCGTGAACAGAACGAATCCGGCATTTAAATTAAGGAAGCACCGTGACCCTCATCTACGGCCACCGCGGCGCCAAGGGCGAAGCACCGGAAAATACCCTGACCAGTTTTCAGGAATGTCTCAAGCACGGCGTACGCCGTTGCGAACTGGATCTGCACCTGTCCAAGGACGGCGAGCTGATGGTGATCCACGACCCGACCCTCAAACGCACCACCGACCGGCGCGGCAAGGTGGTGGAGCACACCGCCGCCGAACTGGTGACCTACGACGCACGCAAGGGCGGCCCGGGCTGGATCAAACCGTGCCCGATTCCGACGCTGGAAGAACTGTTCGAGAAATGCGATTTCGAGCACTGGCAGCTCGAAGTCAAAAGTGCCTCGCGCACCCGTGCGGCGACCACCGTGCTGGCGATTCGCGAAATGGCCCAGCGTCATGGTTTGCTGGATAAAGTCACGATTACTTCGAGTTCGCGGGAAGTGCTGAAAGCGGCGCTGGACCTGGTGCCGGACGTGTCACGGGGACTGGTGGCCGAATACGCCTGGCTCGATCCGTTGAAGGTCGCGGCCAGCTATGGCTGTGAGATTCTGGCTTTGAACTGGACGCTGTGTACGCCGGAACGCCTGCAGAAGGCGCAGCGTCAAGGGCTGCATGTGTCGGTGTGGACCGTCAACGAGCCTGCGCTGATGCGCAGACTCGCCGACTTCGGCGTTGACAGCCTGATTACAGACTTTCCCGGTTTGGCCACTGCCACCCTCGAGAATTGCTGAAATCGGTCTCCCCGGCCGGCTCAGGCCACCGGCCGGAGCCCGTCAAAAAAGCCGGTTGAGGCCGTCGTACGCCGCTACCCGATAGGCTTCGGCCATGGTCGGGTAGTTGAACGTGGTGTTGACGAAGTACTTCAGGGTGTTCAGTTCGCCCGGCTGGTTCATGATCGCCTGACCGATGTGCACGATCTCCGATGCCTGATAACCGAAGCAGTGAACGCCCAGCACTTCCAGGGTTTCACGGTGGAACAGGATCTTCAGCATGCCTTGCGGCTCGCCGGCGATCTGCGCACGCGCCATGCTCTTGAAAAACGCCTTGCCGACTTCGTACGGCACCTTGGCCTGGGTCAGCTCCTGCTCGTTCTTGCCGATCGAGCTGATCTCCGGAATGGTGTAGATGCCGGTCGGCACATCATTCACAAAGCGCCAGCTACCGTTATCGACGATGCTGCCGGCCGCCGAGCGACCTTGGTCGTGGGCGGCACTGGCCAGGCTCGGCCAGCCGATCACGTCACCGGCGCCGTAGATGTTCGGCACGCAGGTGCGGTAAGCCTCGTCGACTTCGATCTGGCCACGGCTGTTGACCTTGACCCCGATGTTTTCCAGACCGAGCTGGTCGGTGTTGCCGGTACGGCCGTTGCACCAGAGCAAGGCGTCGGCCTTGATCTTCTTGCCGGACTTCAGGTGCAGGATCACACCGTTGTCCACGCCCTCAACGCGATCGTAATCCTCGTTGTGGCGCACGGTGATGTTGTTGTTGCTGAAGTGGTAGCTCAACGCCTGGGAGATTTCCGAGTCGAGAAAGCTCAACAACTGACCGCGGTTGTCCACCAGTTCAACCAATACACCCAGACCGCTGAAGATCGAAGCGTATTCGCAACCGATCACGCCGGCGCCGTAAACGATCAGTTTGCGCGGGGTGTGGCCGAGGCTGAGGATGGTATCGCTATCGTAGATACGCGGGTGATTGAAATCGATGTCCGCCGGGCGATAAGGGCGCGAACCGGTGGCGATGATGATGTGCTTGGCCACCAGCTTCTCGACCACGCCGTTGGCGCAGACCACTTCGATGGTTTGCTCGTCGGCGAAGCTGCCGGTGCCGAAGAACACGTCGACGCGGTTACGAGCGTAGTAGCCAGTGCGCGAAGCGACTTGTTTGGAAATGACTTTCTCGGCGCTTTTCAACACGTCCGGGAAGGAGAACCAGCGCGGTTCGCCGATCGCCCGGAACATCGGGTTGGTGTTGAACTGCATGATCTGCCGCACCGAGTGACGCAGGGCCTTGGACGGGATGGTTCCCAGGTGGGTGCAGTTGCCGCCGACCTGGCGACGGCTGTCGACCATTGCCACCTTGCGCCCCGCTTTGGCGGCGTTCATTGCCGCACCTTCTCCCGCCGGGCCGGAACCCAACACCACCACGTCGTAGTTGTAGACAGCCATGCGTACTCCTCAGAACAGGCCGCGGTGCCAGCAGCACCGGCGGCTAAATCACGCCGAATCGCGGCGCGAAGGAACAATTGGGGGTCAGTAAAGAACCCGGACACAGTCTATAGAAGCGTCAACGCCGCGCACATTAACCCTTGGTCGCGTCGTAGGCTACTTTTGCCTGCACTACAACGCCAGCTTTCGTACTGTTTTCAGTCAACTTTTGCGCCACTGAGGCGCTCGAAAGCCGTACTGGTGCGGATAACAAAACCTGTATCGGCACGAATCACGAAGAATGCACCAATGTCGTGTTTTTCGGCATAGTCCCAGGCCCTTTCAGGCCCGAGAATCAGCAACAGCGTCGATAGTCCATCGGCCATCAACGCTGAAGGATGAATCACCGTGACTGACGCCAGGTTGTGCAGGACCGGCGCCCCGCTACGCGCATCGAAGGTGTGGGAATAACGCCGGCCACCTTGCAGGAAATAGTTGCGGTAATCACCGGAGGTGGAGACGCCGTAGCCATCCACTTGGATGATCCGTTCGGCCACCTGTTGATCGTCACGCGGCTCCTCCAGCGCGATGCGCCATGCCGAACCGTCGAGTTTTTTGCCCTTGGCTTTCAGCTCGCCTGTGGCTTCGGCGAGATAATCATGGATGCCCATGGCGTCGAGCCGGGCGGCGATGGTGTCGACGGCGTAACCGGCAGCGATGCTGTTGAAGTCGACTTCCACCGGCGCATCCTTGCACAAGCGGTCGCCGTCGACATGCAAATGGCGGTAGCCGACCCGTTGCAGGGTTTCGGCCAGCGCGGCGGAGTCGGGGACTGTCTCTTCACGCCCTTGCGGGCCGAACCCCCACAGGTTCATCAGCGGTTCGACAGTCAGGTCGTAGGAACCTTCGCTTTGCTCCGACAGCTGCTCGCCGACACGGACCAATTCGAGCACGGCAGCCGGCATGGTCTGACAGCTGTTCGCTGGCAAGGCATTGAAACGTTCGATGTCGGAGTCATTGCGATAGGTCGACATCTGCCGATCCACTTTCGCGAGGATAGCCTCCACTTCCCGGCGAACTTGCGCCGGTTCGGCAATACCCGAGTGCCGCACGTACTTGATCGAATACGTGCTGCCCATGGTCGGCCCCCCAAAGCTTTCCATGGACTCACCGTTGCCACAGGCAGCGAGGACAACCGCCACACTCACAAGCCAAACCCACCGTCCAGTGAACAATTCTTCATCTCCCCATAAAAGCGCGCCGGCCATTATGGATCAAAGGCCCGCACGCTCCCCAACGGATGCAACGCGTCATAAGAAACCAATAATGAGTAACTGAAAATGTCCTCGACCACGGGCAAAGGCAAAGCGATTTTTCGCGTTGTCAGCGGCAATTTTCTCGAGATGTTCGACTTTATGGTCTACGGCTTCTACGCCACGGCCATCGCCAAAACCTTCTTCCCGGCCGACAGCGCCTTCGCTTCCCTGATGCTGTCCCTGGCCACCTTCGGTGCCGGCTTCCTGATGCGTCCGCTGGGCGCGATCTTCCTTGGTGCCTACATTGACCGTCACGGTCGTCGCCAGGGCCTGATCATTACCCTTGCGCTGATGGCCGCCGGTACGATCCTGATCGCCTGCGTGCCGGGCTATGCCACCCTGGGTGTCGCAGCGCCGTTGATCGTGCTGTTCGGTCGCTTGCTGCAAGGCTTCTCGGCCGGTGTCGAGCTGGGCGGTGTTTCGGTGTATCTGGCGGAAATCGCCACGCCGGGCCGCAAGGGCTTTTTCGTCAGTTGGCAGTCCGCCAGCCAACAGGCAGCGGTAGTCTTTGCCGGGTTGCTCGGGGTTGGCCTCAACCACTGGCTGAGCCCGGAACAGATGGGTGACTGGGGCTGGCGCGTGCCGTTCCTGATCGGCTGCATGATTGTTCCGGTGATCTTCGTCATTCGTCGTTCCCTGGAAGAAACCCCGGAATTCCAAGCGCGTAAACATCGCCCTACCCTGCGGGAAATCGTCCGTTCGATCGGCCAGAACTTTGGCATCGTCATCGCCGGCATGGCGCTGGTGGTGATGACCACGGTTTCGTTCTACCTGATCACCGCCTACACCCCGACCTTCGGCAAGGCTGAACTGCATCTGTCGGATTTCGACGCGCTGCTGGTGACCGTGTGCATCGGTCTGTCGAACTTCTTCTGGCTGCCGGTGATGGGCGCGGTGTCCGACAAGATCGGGCGCAAACCCCTACTGCTGGCGGCGACCATTCTGGCGATCCTGACCGCCTATCCGGCGCTGTCGTGGCTGGTGGCGAACCCGAGTTTCAGTCATCTGCTGATCGTCGAACTGTGGCTGTCGTTCCTGTACGGTTCGTACAACGGCGCGATGGTCGTGGCGCTGACCGAAATCATGCCGGTGGAAGTGCGCACCACCGGCTTCTCGCTGGCCTATAGCCTGGCGACGGCGACCTTTGGCGGCTTTACGCCGGCGGCCTGTACCTACCTGATTCACGTGCTCGACAACAAGGCGGCACCGGGGATCTGGCTCAGCGGTGCGGCGGTGCTGGGGTTGATTGCGACGCTGGTGCTGTTTCGCGGAAACAAACATGAGCTGCGGACTGCGCAAGCCTCGATAGTCGGCGGCGCCTGATCGGACGCCTTCGCGAGCAAGCTCGCTCCCACAGGAGATTTTCTGAGCGACACAGATCCAGTGTGGGAGCGAGCTTGCTCGCGAAGGGGCCAGCACTGACAACACAGCTCTAAAAGGCCCAAAAACAAAAACGCCCCGACCAAAGTCGGGGCGTTTTCATTTGCAGCTAAAGCTTAGCGCGGGAACGCTGGCGGGTTTACACCGGCCATGTCTTCCATCACGCGAACCACCTGGCAGCTGTAGCCGAACTCGTTGTCGTACCAGACGTACAGAACAACACGGTTGTCCTGAACGATGGTCGCTTCAGCGTCGACCACACCGGCGTGACGCGAACCCACGAAGTCGGTGGACACCACTTCCTGCGAGTTGACGAAGTCGATTTGCTTGTGCAGATCGGAGTGCAGCGCCATGTAGCGCAGGTACTCGTTCATCTCTTCACGGCTGGCGGCTTTCTCAAGGTTCAGGTTGAGAATGGCCATCGACACGTTTGGCGTCGGAACGCGGATCGCGTTACCGGTCAGCTTGCCGGCCAGTTCAGGCAGAGCCTTGGCAGCAGCAGTGGCAGCACCGGTCTCGGTGATCACCATGTTCAGCGCGGCGGAACGGCCACGGCGATCGCCCTTGTGGAAGTTGTCGATCAGGTTCTGGTCGTTGGTGTACGAGTGAACGGTTTCGACGTGACCGTTGATGATGCCGAACTTGTCATTCACAGCCTTCAGCACCGGCACGATGGCGTTGGTGGTGCAGGAAGCGGCGGACACGATCTTGTCGTCAGCGGTGATTTCGTTGTGGTTGATACCGTGAACGATGTTCTTCAGCTTGCCTTTGCCAGGCGCGGTCAGCACAACGCGAGCGACACCTGGGCATTGCAGGTGCTGACCCAGGCCATCGGCGTCACGCCATACACCGGTGTTGTCCACCAGCAGCGCGTCTTTGATGCCGTACTGGGTGTAATCCACCTCGGTCGGGTTCTTCGCGTAGATCACCTGGATCAGGTTACCGTTGGCGGTGATGGTGTTGTTTTCTTCGTCGATGACGATGGTGCCGTTGAACGGACCGTGTACCGAATCGCGACGCAGCAGGCTGGCGCGTTTGGTCAGGTCGTTTTCGGCGCCTTTGCGCACGACGATGGCACGCAGACGCAGACCGTCGCCACCACCGGTTTTCTCGATCAGGATGCGCGCCAGCAGACGGCCGATACGACCGAAGCCGTACAGCACAACGTCGGTGCCTTTGCGGGCCGAAGCGTTTTGCTGGCCAACAACGTCAGCCAGTTCTTCACGCACGAACTGCTCGGCGCTGCGGCCATTGCCTTCGCTGCGGAATTTGAACGCCAACTTGCCCAGGTCTACCGAAGCCGCGCCGAGCTTGAGCTCGCTCATGGCTTTCAGCAGAGGGAATGTTTCGTGGACGGAGAGTTCGCTATCGTCGGAGGAACGGTGGCGAGCAAAGCGGTGAGCTTTGAGAATCGCGATGACAGACTGGTTGATCAGGCTGCGGCCATAGATCGAGCTCACCACGTTGTTATTGCGGTAGAGCTGACCGATAAGCGGAATCATCGCTTCTGCGAGTGCTTCACGGTCGATCCATTCACCAAGACACTGGTCGGGCTTCTGAGTCACGGGAACCTTCCACATGTAGGGGCAGAAAAAAGGGGCTACATTATGCCGCCGAGAACCTCTTGTAGCAATGCGCGCTTGTCGCGCAATCGGTAACAAAATTCCGTTCAAAAAAATTACGCCCCGCGCCAGCCCAGTAAAACCGGGGCTTCCAGCGCAGTCAATTTTTCGACGACTGTTAGACGATATCTGTAACCCTCCGTAACACCAGTCGATTTCGGCACTACATAACCCTGAAAAAAGTGCTCGTTTTTATGGTTACCACTACATTTTGCGCAAAGCGCGAAGATAGACGCAGTCTGCAACTGACAGCCGGCACCGGACGCCGTTACAATTACCGACTTTGTCGCAAAGCCTGGAGCTCAACCTTCCGTGCCCGTTCTGCGTCTACCGCTTCTCCCTGCCGCGGCAGGTAAACAGCATTGGGGCAACCTGCCCGGTGCTGCCCTCAGCCTCGCGATTGCCGAGGCTGCCAGCGCTGCCAAGCGCTTCACCCTGCTACTGACCGCCGACAGCCAGAGTGCCGAACGGCTGGAACAGGAGCTGAGTTTCTTCGCCCCGGATTTGCCCGTGCTGCATTTCCCCGACTGGGAAACCCTGCCGTACGATCTGTTCTCGCCGCACCAGGACATCATTTCCCAGCGCATCGCCAGCCTTTATAGACTGCCGGAACTGGCGCACGGCGTGCTGGTAGTGCCAATCACCACCGCCCTGCACCGCCTGGCGCCGACCAAATTCCTGCTCGGCAGCAGTCTGGTGCTGGATGTCGGGCAGAAGCTCGATGTCGAACAGATGCGCGCGCGGCTCGAAGCCAGCGGCTATCGCTACGTCGATACGGTTTACGAGCACGGCGAGTTCACCGTACGTGGCGCGTTGATCGACCTGTTCCCGATGGGCAGCAAACTGCCCTATCGCATCGACCTGTTCGACGACGAAATCGAAACCCTGCGCACCTTCGACCCGGAAAACCAGCGTTCCATCGACAAGGTCGAATCGGTCAAGCTGCTGCCGGCGCGAGAGTTTCCACTGCAGAAAGATGCGGTCACCCGCTTTAAGGCGCGGTTTCGCGAGCGTTTCGACGTCGACTTCCGGCGTTGCCCGATCTTCCAGGACCTGAGCAGCGGCATTACGCCGGCCGGCATCGAGTACTACCTGCCGCTGTTCTTCGATGAAACCTCGACACTGTTCGATTACTTGCCGCAGGACACCCAGGTGTTCTCGCTGCCGGGCATCGAACAGGCGGCAGAAAACTTCTGGAACGACGTGCGCAATCGCTACGAAGAGCGCCGCGTCGATCCATCGCGCCCTCTATTGCCGCCTGCGGAATTGTTCCTGCCGGTGGAAGACTGCTTCGCCCGCCTCAAGAGCTGGCCACGGGTCGTCGCCAGTCAGCAGGACGTCGAATCCGGTGCCGGTCGCGAGCGCTTCCCGGCGCAGGCACTGCCAAACCTGGCGATCGAAGCCAAGGCCACACAACCACTGGCGGCGCTCTCGACATTCCTCGACGAATTCCCCGGACGCGTGCTGTTCACCGCCGAATCCGCGGGCCGGCGTGAAGTCCTGCTGGAGCTGCTGGAACGGCTGAAGCTGCGGCCGAAAACCGTCGACAGTTGGCCGGACTTCGTTTCGAGCAAGGATCGCCTGGCGATCACCATCGCCCCGCTCGACGAAGGCTTGATGCTTGATGACCCGGCGCTGGCGCTGGTGGCGGAGAGTCCGCTGTTCGGTCAGCGCGTCATGCAGCGTCGTCGCCGGGAAAAACGCGCCGACGCCAACAACGATGCAGTGATCAAAAACCTCACCGAGCTGCGCGAAGGCGCGCCGGTGGTGCACATCGATCACGGTGTCGGGCGTTATCTGGGCCTGACGATTCTGGAAATCGACAACCAGGCTGCAGAATTCCTCACTCTGGAATATGCGGAGAACGCCAAGCTCTACGTGCCGGTGGCCAACCTGCACTTGATCGCCCGTTACACCGGCAGCGATGATTCGCTGGCGCCGCTGCACCGCCTCGGCTCCGAGACCTGGCAGAAAGCCAAGCGCAAGGCGGCCGAACAGGTGCGCGATGTCGCTGCTGAATTGCTCGACATCTATGCCCGTCGCGCCGCTCGCGAAGGCTATGCGTTTGCCGACCCGAAAGCCGATTACGCAACCTTCAGCGCCGGTTTCCCGTTCGAAGAAACCCCGGACCAGCAGGCCACCATCGAAGCCGTACGCGAAGACATGCTTGCGCCAAAACCGATGGACCGGCTGGTCTGTGGCGACGTCGGTTTCGGCAAGACCGAAGTGGCGATGCGTGCCGCATTCATCGCCGTGCACGGCGGGCGTCAGGTGGCGATTCTGGTGCCGACCACCCTGCTCGCCCAGCAACACTACAACAGCTTCCGCGACCGCTTCGCCGACTGGCCGGTGACCGTGGAAGTGATGAGCCGCTTCAAGTCGGCCAAGGAAGTCAATGCGGCGATTGCCGATCTGGCCGAAGGCAAGATCGATATCGTCATCGGTACGCACAAGCTGCTGTCCGACGATGTGAAGATCAAAAACCTCGGACTGGTGATCATCGACGAAGAACACCGTTTCGGTGTCCGCCAGAAAGAACAGCTCAAGGCCCTGCGCAGCGAAGTCGACATTCTCACCCTGACCGCCACGCCGATTCCGCGCACGCTGAACATGGCAGTGTCGGGCATGCGCGATCTGTCGATCATCGCCACGCCGCCGGCGCGCCGCCTGTCGGTGCGCACCTTCGTCATGGAGCAGAACAAGAGCACGGTCAAAGAGGCCCTGCTGCGTGAACTGCTGCGCGGTGGGCAGGTTTATTACCTGCACAACGACGTCAAAACCATCGAGAAGTGCGCGGCGGATCTCGCCGAACTGGTGCCGGAAGCTCGGATCGGCATCGGTCACGGGCAGATGCGCGAACGTGAACTCGAACAGGTGATGAGCGACTTCTATCACAAGCGCTTCAACGTGCTGATCGCCTCGACCATCATCGAGACCGGCATCGACGTGCCGAGCGCCAACACCATCATCATCGAGCGCGCCGACAAGTTCGGTCTGGCGCAGTTGCACCAGTTGCGCGGACGCGTGGGCCGCAGTCACCACCAGGCTTACGCCTACCTGCTGACCCCGCCACGCCAGCAAATCACGTCCGATGCGGAAAAGCGTCTGGAAGCGATTGCCAACACCCAGGATCTGGGCGCTGGTTTCGTGCTGGCAACCAACGACCTGGAAATCCGTGGCGCCGGCGAACTGCTCGGCGACGGCCAGAGCGGGCAGATTCAGGCCGTGGGTTTCACGCTGTACATGGAAATGCTCGAGCGCGCAGTGAAGTCGATCCGCAAGGGCGAACAGCCGAACCTCGATCAACCGCTCGGCGGTGGCCCGGAGGTCAACCTGCGGGTGCCGGCGCTGATTCCGGAAGACTACCTGCCGGACGTTCACGCCCGCCTGATTCTGTACAAGCGCATCGCTTCAGCCACCGACGAGGAAGGCCTGAAGGATCTGCAAGTGGAGATGATCGACCGTTTCGGTCTGTTGCCGGAGCCGACCAAGAATCTGGTGCGCATCACTGCGCTGAAGTTGCAGGCCGAACAGCTGGGTATCAAGAAAGTCGACGGTGGCCCGCAGGGTGGACGCATCGAGTTCGCCGCGCAGACGCCGGTCGACCCGATGACCTTGATCAAACTGATCCAGACTCAGCCAAAACGCTACAAATTCGAAGGCGCGACGATGTTCAAGTTCCAGGTGCCGATGGAGCGCCCGGAAGAGCGCTTTAATACTGTAGAGGCGCTGTTCGAGCGCCTCCTCCCGAAAACCGTTTGAAGGACGCCGCATGCGCCTGTTTCGCTCACTGACTTTGCTACTCACTTTCGTAGCACCGATGGCGTTTGCCGATGACCTGTATCAGGTCGAAATGATTCTGGTGCGCCAGAACGCCGTGCCGGCGATCGTCAGCCGTGCCGCCCCGGAAGACTGGGCCGCCGGCGCTCAACGCCTGGGTGATGACAGCCTGCGCACACCCGCGCTCGGCGACGTTGCCAGCAAACTCAGCGCCAGCGGTGATTACAGCGTGCTGATGCACAAGGCCTGGCAGCAGACCCTCGGCGAGGCGCCGACCAAAGTGGCCGTCAGCGACGGCAAGGAACAGTTCGGTCAGTTCCCGATCGAGGGCACCCTGGAAATGAAACTCGGGCGCTTCACCGACGTGAACGCCGACTTCTGGGTCAACCAGATCGACGCCAACGGCCTGGTCACCGCCAGCGAACGCCTGAAACAGGACAGCCACACCAAGAATGGTCAGCTCAACTACCTCGACAACGGCCACCTGGCCCTGCTGATCAAGATCACGTCCCTGACGGCGCCGGCCCCTCGGCAAGCCCCTGAAGCGATTCCGGACTGATCGAAGTCCTTATGTCCCCGCCCCTGAGTAAACCGTTGGCACCCTCCTGGGTCAGCCGATTCAAGGAACAGAGCCTGGAGCGTGGCCGCCGCTACGCCCTGGAGAACCGGGTACGCATCGCGCAGGTGGGCGATGCGACCATCACCGCCAGTTGCGAAGGCTCTGGTGGCAATGTCTACCGTCAGACCATTCACTTGCGCGAGTCAGCCAAAGGCACCCTGCTGCTGGTTGACGCCACCTGTACCTGCCCGGTGCGCAACAACTGCAAACACTGCGCTGCGGTACTCCTGCAAGTGCAGGAAACCCTCGAATACCCTGCCGCCGCGAAAGACGCCGAACTGCTGGAAAAGCTTCAGGCCGTGCTGGAGAACCGCAGCCCCAAGGCGCCGCCACAAGTGCTGGTGGATAACGTGCAGCCACTACCGCGCTTGTGGCTGGCCAGCGTTGAGTTCAGCGCATTCGAACCGCGCAACGGCAAGATGCAGCGTTACATCCAGCATCGTGCAGCGCTGTCGTTCAGTTATCTGGATGAATACGTCAGCGGGCAGAAAAACAGCGACATCCTGATCCGTCAGGAAACCCAGACCCTGCGGATAAAACGCCACCCTGAGGTGGAACAGTCCTACCGCGAACAGTTAAGAATCCTCGGCTTTCGTATCGCCACGCGCCAGAGCAAAGCGCTGCCGGAAAGCGCCGGCGAGCTGTACGAGATGGTTAACGACAGTGCCTGGCTGACGTTCACCCTCAATGAACTGCCGAAGCTGCGTACCCAAGGCTGGGAATTGCAGATTGACGAGGAATTCGGTTTCGACCTGACCGCCGTCGACGACTGGTACGCCACCGTCGAACAGGCGCCGGAGCGCGACTGGTTCGATCTGGAACTGGGGATCATCGTCAATGGCGAACGCCTGAGCCTGCTGCCGATCCTGCTCAATCTGATGCGCTCGCACGCGGAAATCCTCAATCCGGAACGCCTGGCGCGGCGCCGCGATGACGAGCTGATTCTGGTCAATATTCCACAGCGCAACAGTGAGCACGGGCCGCTGCAAGTGGCGTTGCCCCTTGGCCGACTGAAACCGGTGCTGGCGACGCTGGGCGAGTTCTACTTGCAGGAGCCGGGCGAAACCACCCTGCGCTTGAGCAAGGCCGATGCCACACGCCTCAACTCGCTGGAAGGCATTCCCCTGCTGTGGGAGGGCGGCGAGCAGATTCGAAGTTTCGCCCAACGCCTGCGCGACATCCGCGACTACAGTGCACAAGCGCCGAAGGGCTTGAACGCGACGCTGCGTCCTTATCAGCTCGAAGGCTTGAGCTGGATGCAGTCACTGCGTCAGCTTGAGGTCGGCGGCATTCTGGCGGACGACATGGGTCTGGGTAAAACCCTACAGACCCTGGCGCATATTCTCAGCGAGAAAAACGCCGGGCGCCTGGATCGACCGTGCATGGTGGTGATGCCCACCAGCCTGATCCCGAACTGGCTCGACGAAGCTGCGCACTTCACGCCGCAACTGAAAGTGGTCGCGCTGTACGGTGCCGGCCGCAAAAAGCATTTCGACCATCTGGCCGACTTCGATCTGATCCTGACCACGTATGCGCTGCTGCCCAAGGACGTCGAACGGCTGGCACAACAGCCCTTGCACGTGCTGGTGCTCGACGAAGCGCAGTACATCAAGAACCCCAACAGCAAGGCCGCGCAGGCCGCTCGCGAACTCAACGCGCGCCAGCGCCTGTGCCTGAGTGGCACACCGCTGGAAAACCACCTCGGTGAGTTGTGGTCGCTGTTCCACTTTCTGCTACCGGGTTGGCTCGGCGATATCAAAAGCTTCAATGCCGACTACCGCGTGCCGATCGAAAAACGCGCCAGCGAAGTCAGGCTGCAGCACCTCAATGGGCGGATAAAACCGTTTCTGCTGCGCCGCACCAAGGAACAGGTGGCCACCGAACTGCCGCCCAAGACCGAGATCATCCACTGGGTCGATCTCAACGAAGCCCAGCGCGACGTGTACGAGACCATGCGCCTGGCGATGGACAAGAAAGTCCGCGACGAAATTACTCGCAAAGGCGTGGCGCGTAGCCAGATCATCATTCTTGAAGCCTTGCTCAAGTTGCGTCAGGTCTGCTGCGACCTGCGCCTGGTCAACGACGCTACCCTGCCCGCCCGCGGCAGCACCTCGGGCAAGCTCGACAGCCTGATGGAAATGCTCGAAGAGTTGTTCGAAGAAGGTCGGCGAATTCTGCTGTTCTCGCAGTTCACCTCGATGCTGTCACTGATCGAAGATGAACTGAAAAAACGCAATGTGGCCTACGCCTTGCTGACCGGTCAGACCCGCGATCGGCGCACGCCGGTGAAGGAATTCCAGAGCGGCAAGCGTCAGATCTTTCTGATCAGCTTGAAGGCTGGCGGCGTCGGCTTGAACCTGACCGAAGCGGATACGGTGATTCATTACGATCCGTGGTGGAACCCCGCCACCGAGAATCAGGCGACTGACCGTGCGTATCGAATCGGCCAGGAGAAGCCGGTGTTCGTCTACAAGATGATTGCCCGCGGCACGGTGGAAGAGAAGATTCAGCACCTGCAGAAGGAAAAGTCTGACTTGGCAGCAGGCGTGCTGGATGGGCGCAAGGCCGGGGACTGGAAACTGCAGAGCGATGATATCGAAGCGCTGTTTGCGCCGTTGCCGGACAAGTTCGACAAGCGTTGAAATGTGCTCTTTCAGATAGATTGCCATCGCTGGCGAGCCAGCGATGGGGCCAGCAGATATCGAACTCTGGCCTGGACAGTCAACCCCTGGAAACCGGCAGCGGCGCAAACAGCGCCTCGATGTCACTCTGCTCCAGCTTGAACCCACCTGTCGTACCACCTTCCAGCACCGCCCCGGCCAGCGCAGCCTTCTCCTGCTGCAGCGCCTGGATTTTTTCCTCCACGGTGCCTTTGGCAATCAACTTGTAAACAAACACCGGATTGTTCTGCCCGATACGATAAGCGCGATCAGTTGCCTGACTCTCCACCGCCGGGTTCCACCACGGGTCGAAGTGGATCACCGTGTCCGCAGCCGTCAGGTTCAGACCGGTACCGCCAGCCTTGAGGCTGATGAGGAACAACGGCACCTTGCCGCCCTGGAATTCCTTCACTGGCGTGCGCCGATCGGTTGTGTCGCCAGTCAGCAACGAATAACCGATAGCGCGCTGCTGCAACTCCTGCTCGATCAGCGCCAGCATCGAAGTGAACTGGGAGAACAGCAGGATGCGCCGACCTTCGCCGAGCAACTCTTCGAGCATCTCCATCAGGCTGATCAGCTTGCCGCTGCCCGAGCGCAATGCCTTCGCCGTAAGCGGCATGTTGATCAAGCGCAGATCGCAGCAGACCTGCCGCAGCTTGAGCAAGGCATCAAGAATAATGATCTGACTGCGCGCCACACCACTGCGGGCAATTTCGTCGCGCACTTTTTTGTCCATCGCCACGCGAACGGTTTCATAGACGTCGCGCTGGCCGTCGCTGAGTTCAACCCAATGGATGATTTCGGTTTTCGGCGGCAGCTCAGTGGCGACCTGATCTTTCTTGCGACGCAGCAAAAACGGCTTGATGCGCGCCGTCAGGTGCTGCATGCGCTGGACATTGCCATGCTTCTCGATCGGTGTGCGGTAATCGCGGTTGAAGGATTTGCTGTCGCCCAGCCAGCCAGGCATGAGGAAATGAAACTGCGACCACAGCTCGCCGAGATGGTTTTCCAGTGGCGTGCCGCTCAGACATAAGCGCTGACGGGCCTGCAAGTCACGTGCGGCCTGCGCCGCTTTGCTCAGCGGGTTCTTGATGTTCTGCGCTTCGTCGAGAATCAGTACGCTCCACGACTGCGGCCGCAACGTTTCAAGATCCCTGGGCAGCAAGGCGTAAGTGGTCAGCACCAAGTCGTATTCGGCGAGATTGGCGAAGTCTTTTTGCCGCCCGGTCCCATGCAGCGCCAGGACCTTCAACTGAGGCGTGAAGCGCTGGGCCTCGTCGAGCCAGTTGGGAATCAGACTGGTCGGCATCACCGCCAGTGCCGGGCAATCGAGGCGCCCGGCGTGCTTTTCCGTAAGCAGATGCGCCAGGGTCTGCAGGGTTTTGCCCAAGCCCATGTCATCGCCAAGAATGCCGCCGACCTCCAGCTCCCGCAGAGTCTGCATCCAGCCAAGGCCTTCGAGCTGATATGGGCGCAGTTGCGCATTAAGGCCGGCCGGCGCAGCAATGTGGGTGTGACTGGAATTGTGCAGCCGCTTGGCAAAAGTGCGCAGGCGTTCGCCGCCCTGCCATTCCAGTGGCAAGCCATCGAGCATACTCAGGCGCGCGGCGTCTGGAGCAGTCAAGCGCAGCGCATCGCCCTGATGTCCGCCCAGGTACAGCTCGCCCAGCGTCGCCATCAGCGGTTTGACCCGACTCAGCGGCAACGCCACCTTGGCGCCTGCCGGGTCGCCAAAACCGCTGGGCTTGAGTTCAATAAGGAGTTTTTCGTCGTCGCTGCGTTGCGCCAGATTCACCGGGTCGAGCAAACGTGGCTGGGTGCGCAACAGATGCAGAAGGATCGGCAACAAGCTGTAGCGCTCGCCATTGACGACGATGCCCAGTTGCAGATCAAACCATTGATGCCCGACCTCCTCTTCAACCTCCGCGTACCAGTGTTCAACCGGCTGCACATCGAAATGGAAGCCGGGACTGATTTCGATTTCCCAGTCCGCGGCGCGCAGTGTGGCAAGCCCTTCGTGCATGAATCCGAGCCAGGCGGAATCATCCGGCAAGGTGAACATCTCGCCGGGACGATCCATAGCGCTCTTGCGCGTGGCTTTTTTGAAGCCGTGCTTTTGCAGGCTCTGGCGCAGCTTCTTTTCCATCGCAGGCTGGCGTCGAATGCGCTGGGTTTCAGTGCCATTGAGGATCATCACTTCCGGATGACGATCCACCGCCGGATGACCGTTGTAGGTAAACACCAGAGCGGCGCGGTGCTCCAGAACGTATTCCCAGCGCGAACGCTCCCGGCCGCTGACCAAGGTCAGTTGCGGCTGCGGAAACACGTCATCGATGATTCGTTCGGTGAGTTTGTGCGGCGGCGGGATTTTGGTCATCGCGCTCATGCGATGGCTGAACTGCATGGCCTGACGCGCGGGGATGTCTGGGGCGAGGGTCAAATGGCAGGCCAGTTTTTCTTCCAGCTCACTGAACAGAGGGCCAACCTGTCGCTGCTCACGATCGAGGTAATAAAGCGGCTCCAGCGCCAGCACGGTTTCCTGCGTAGCCTCGGCACTGCTCCACTGGGCGCGGAACCCACCGTCGGCCTGCTCGGCCCAAGAGAACAGCCCCATGCGTTTCGCGCCCGGCGTCAGTGGTTGCAAGTTTTCGAAGTCGAGGAACAGGCGCGAGGTGCGCAGGAGCATTTCCAGCAGTTCCGCGCCACTGCTGCCTTCCAGCGGATAGCCGCTGTAATAGGCATGATGGGAATGCATGGCGACCAACAGCCTGGCGACGCGCAGATCCAGTTCGGACAGATAACCGGGCTGACGCATGAGCATGTCCGACAGCGAATACATCGGTTTTACTTCGCGTAACTCGCCGCTCTTGAGCTGATAGACCTTGAAAATATCAAGCAGCCACTTGCCGTTCGCAGACGTGGGCTTGAGTTTGTAAAACAGGCGCGTGCCCGCGGTTTGCGCCCCTTCGTCGACGGGCCTGGCCGGGACGGGGACTGTCGAAAGCCAATGCTCCAGCGCCCGACCCAAGGGGATCTGTGCGTCACTTTCGGACGTATCGTCGTCAATGCCCTGCAGGTGATAGAGCACCGCCGCGCAGTGCTTGCAATCAATCGCGACGGGGCAGGTGCATAAGCAACGCAAATTAACCGATCCCAGGTGATCATCGGACAGGTAGATGATTTGTTCATACGCCTGACTTTCGGAACCGACGCAGAACGCCTCGATTTTCCTGTCATCGATCTCGATAATCTCTACCCGATCATCGGCAGCATAAGCGCGGGCCTTGGCCAACGCCTTGCTACTGAATGCGTCAGTCCATGTCAGCCCTTTAAGCCGCTCGATGAAAATGCTCATGGACAGCCCTTAGCTGGCCAACACCCGCGCGAGCGTCGATTTCACCTTGCCCATGCCGTCATGCAGCGCCTGCTCGATCTCGGCCATGGTAATCACCGCCGTAGTCTTGCCTGCTGCCGGGTTCACCACCAGCGACAGACAGGCGTAATCCAGATCCAGCTCACGGGCCAGTGCCGCTTCCGGCATGCCGGTCATGCCGACGATGTCGCAGCCATCGCGCTCCAGACGCACGATCTCGGCCACGGTTTCCAGACGCGGGCCCTGGGTGCAGGCATACACGCCCTGATCGCTGTATTCACAACCTTCGGCAGCCAGTGCGGCGATCAGTTGCTGACGCAGTGGCTCGCTGTAGGGGAAGCTGAAATCGATGTGGGTGACGTGCTCCAGATCATCGGCGAAAAACGTGTGCTCGCGACCGCTGGTGTAATCGACGATCTGGTGTGGCACGCAGAAATGCCCGGTGCCCATGGCCGGATGGATCCCGCCCACCGCGTTGACCGCGATGATCGCCTCGGCGCCGGCCTGCTTCAGCGCCCACAGGTTGGCGCGGTAGTTGACCTTGTGCGGCGGGAAACGGTGCGGATGGCCATGACGGGCGAGGAACAGCACTTCCTTGCCGGCGTATTCGCCGATCTGCACGTCGGCCGATGGCGCACCGTAGGGCGTGTCCACCGCCAACGACTGACGAATGCTCAAGCCTTCGAGCTGGGTCAGGCCGGTGCCACCGATGATTGCGTAAACCGTCATAGCAAAATCCTTAATCGATCAATTGAGCGTCTTTGAGCGCGCCGATAGCAGTGAGCCAGCGCGGATCCTGGCGGTAATCGGTACTGGCGAACGCCTGCCCGCGCATCCGCGCAATGCGCGGGGACGGCGTGACCTTCATCCGTTGCGCAGCACTCAGAGCCAGCTCGGCCGCAGCGCGATCGTTGCACACCAGGCCCATGTCGCAGCCGGCAGTCAACGCGGCTTCGATCCGGCTGGCGGCGTCGCCGACCACATGGGCGCCGGCCATCGACAGGTCGTCGCTGAAGATCACGCCGTCGAACTGAAATTCGCCGCGCAGGATGTCCTGCAACCAGCGGCGGGAGAACCCGGCAGGCTGCGAATCGACTTGCGGGTAGATGACGTGGGCGGGCATCACTGCGGCCAGCTGTTTGCTGAGTCTGGCGAAGGGGACGAGGTCGTTGGCGCGGATCTCGTCGAGGCTGCGCTCGTCATTCGGGATCGCCACATGGGAGTCCGCCTCGGCCCAACCGTGACCGGGGAAATGCTTGCCGGTGGCGGCCATGCCCGCGCTGTTCATGCCACGGATGAAGGCGCCGGCGAGTAATGCGGCGCGCTCGGGATCGCCCTCGAACGAACGGGTGCCAACCACGGCGCTGCGCTGGTAATCAAGATC
The DNA here is from genome assembly GCF_000282275.2 of Pseudomonas sp. GM30. Classification (NCBI taxonomy): domain Bacteria; kingdom Pseudomonadati; phylum Pseudomonadota; class Gammaproteobacteria; order Pseudomonadales; family Pseudomonadaceae; genus Pseudomonas; species Pseudomonas sp. GM30. Next base: position 76,164 of record NZ_AKJP02000010.1, read on the forward strand.
CAGTACCGGGGCGAAACTCAGGTCGAGGCCGACCGCCAGCACTTCGGTGGCCATGATCCAGCCGCATTGTTCGGCGAGGAATTCGGCGTTCGGGTTGTCGGCAATGGCGCGCATCGCCGGCAGGCGCACGAAGCCCTGACGCAGGCGTTGCACGCGACCGCCCTCCTGGTCCACCGCCAGCAGCAGATCCGGGCGAATGGCGCGGATCGCCGCACTGAGCTCACGCACTTGGCGTGGATGCTCGATGTTGCGCGCGAAAATGATCAGGCCGCCCACTTCGGGCTGACGCAACAATTGGCGATCTTCGGCCGTCAGCCAGGTACCGGCGACGTCCACCATCAACGAGCCTTGCAGGCCAGCAGTCATAGAGATTCCTTGAAAACGAAAAACCCGATCCGCCAGAAATCGCTACCGTGAGCAGTGCTCGGCAGGTCAGTAATTTCTATGAAGATCGGGTTCAGAACGAGAGTCGGCATGGGCGGCTAGCTTAGCGGATACAAGCAGCCGCGCCCACCCGTGCGCGGCTAAACCTTGGCAGCGACCGGGGTCGATTTGCTGCGCGGGCGAAGCTGCGCAGTGGCCATTGCCGGGTCGGTGACACCGGTTTCGGCACGCATGCCAGCGGCGAGGAATGGCACCATCAGACGCATCACCTGTTCAATCGAGGTGTTGACGCCGAAATCGGTCTCGGCAATCGCGCGCAAGGCCTTGATCCCGGACATGCTGAACGCCGCCGCGCCAAGCATGAAGTGCACGCGCCAGAACAGCTCGATGGGAGGAATGCGTGGAGCCGCTTCGTTGACCAGCAGCATATAGCGGCGGAACACCTTACCGTACATGTCTTCCAGATAACGACGCAGGTGGCCCTGGCTCTGACTGAACGCGAGGCCGAGCAAGCGCATGAAGATCGACAGGTCGTTGCCGCTGCGCGGCTGCACCACCAGCGCCTGCTCAACGAGGATCTCTAGCAGTTCCTCAAGCGTCGGCTTGTTTTCAGGCTTGGCCTGCCGCCGCTCCAGCTCCTTGTCGAGGCTGATGCAGAACGGCCCGAGGAAGCGCGAGAAAACCGCCTGGATCAGCGCCTTCTTGGAGCCGAAATGATAGTTCACCGCCGCCAGGTTTACCCCGGCCTTGCTGGTGATCAAACGCAATGAGGTTTCGGCGAAACCTTTCTCCGCGAACAACTGCTCGGCAGCATCAAGAATGCGTTCAACGGTTTCCGACTGGGCCATGGCTACTCCGCCTGACAAACACTTGTTTGAAACATACGTTTCAGCCTGTGCCTTGTCAAGCCTGCCAGTTCGTTTTGGGAATGGTCGGTCAGCTATTTAACCACACTCGCCCGCTTCATTAATCAGCAAGGCCATCGACCGTCCGGCGGCCTGCAAAAAAACGGGCATTGCCAAGACCGCTTCACTGTATATAATCCCAGTCACTGTATAAAAAGACAGAGCGATCAATATGCTAAAGCTGACGCCACGCCAAGCCGAGATTCTGGCCTTTATCAAACGCTGCCTCGAAGACAACGGCTACCCGCCAACCCGCGCGGAAATCGCTCAGGAGCTGGGCTTCAAGTCGCCGAACGCGGCCGAGGAACACCTCAAAGCCCTCGCCCGCAAAGGCGCCATCGAAATGACCCCGGGTGCCTCACGCGGCATTCGCATCCCGGGCTTCGAAGCCAAGGCTGACGACTCCACCCTGCCGATCATTGGCCGGGTCGCCGCCGGCGCGCCAATCCTCGCCCAGCAGCACATCGAAGAGTCCTGCAATATCAACCCGGCCTTCTTTCATCCCCGCGCCGACTACCTGTTGCGCGTGCATGGCATGAGCATGAAGGACATCGGCATTTTCGACGGTGATCTGCTGGCGGTGCATACAACCCGCGAAGCACGCAATGGCCAGGTGGTCGTCGCACGGATCGGCGATGAAGTGACGGTCAAGCGCTTCAAGCGCGAAGGCAGCAAAGTCTGGCTGATTGCCGAAAACCCCGAGTTCAGCCCTATCGAAGTCGACCTGAAAGATCAGGAACTGGTGATTGAAGGCTTGAGTGTCGGCGTCATCCGCCGCTAAAGGAGGCTTTATGCAGTTCCCACACACCCCTCAGCAAACACAACTGCCTTTATTTGAAGCGTTTCTGGCACAACCGATGGCGCCGATCCTGAAAGATGTGGTCGAGCGCCCATGGATTGCCGAACCGGAAGTATTCAGTGAGCTGTCACTGCGCGGCGCGGCCGGGAACTGCCTGAATCTGCTGGCCCCGATCCTTCGGGAACTGAGCGAGGATCAGGATGCGCGCTGGCTGACGCTGATCGCCCCTCCAGCCAGCCTGACACAAACCTGGCTGCGCGAGGCCGGCCTGAACCGTGAACGCATTCTGCTACTGCAACCTCGTGGTGCGCAAAGCGCTCAGCAACTGGCCTGCGAAGCACTGCGCCTGGGTCGTAGCCATACGGTGGTAACCTGGCTCAATCCGCTGAACACAAGTTCACGGCAACAACTGATCAGCGCAGCCCGCACGGGCGACGCTCAGAGCCTGAACATTCGATTGGGTTGATTCTGTTGTAACGCGCGCTGTGTGAAGCGCATGGCTTCTCCAGGGACAGAGAAGCCGACTTGATGCAGTACCGGCAAACGCCGACAGGCGGGGCTCAATGCAGAACCCGCGGCCCTTCTTCCTTATCAAACTCGCCTTCAACCATACGACCGGCCATCTGTACGCCGACGCTCAACATCGCCTTGGCGATTTCCACGTGCTGGCCTTGCAGGAACGCCTTGGCATCCTCGGAGAAATCCAGCGTCACCAGAGAACCCTCGTCCTCAGCCCTGCGCAGTTCGATTCGGCCGTCTGGTAACTCGACAATTTCTAGAAAGGACGTTGGCATATAGGTCTGTTCTCCACGAAAGGCAGGGATTATATAGACATCATTCGGGCTTCGCTCGGGATCTTGACCAGCAGCATGTTTCAGATTGCCACTGTGTCAATTGTCCTCAGCACTCGTTCAAGCCTTCGCGAAAGCGGATGGCCAAGCCTTTGAGATGCTGCCGCCAGCTCTCCAGCTCTTCCCGACTCAACTCCTGCGGCGACTCTTCTTCATCCAGATTAACCGCCTGAATCAATGGCTGCGTCACATCGCCCTTGGGCTTGTGTGGCACCCGTGGCGGCTGGAACAACGCCGAGTGCGCCGCCAGCAGTTTCGCCAGCCAGGTTTCAGAGTTACCAGCCAGCTCCACCATCTCGGCCAGCTCAGGGATCGCAATCGATTCCAGAACATCACGAGTCAACAGCGCTTCGGCCCGCGACGCATTGGCCTGAGGCAGACGATAGAAACCGGCGATCTCATGACACAGCCCCAACAGCGCACCGTAGAGGTGAAACAACGCCGACTCACGCCCGGCCTGAATCAACGCCAACGAATTCATCGCCCGCCCCTCTTCGGCGCGAGCCAGAGCTTCCAGCGACAGGCCGGCGAAATAGATCTTCTGATTGGTGCGGGTATAGAGTTCGTGCGCCATGCCGATAGTCTCCACAGCGAAATAATTGCGTCACACAGACCCGACAGTGTCGTGGATCAACGGATCCGACCGCAAGCACAAAACAAAAAGGCCGCATGAAACCCGAGGGTCATCATGCGGCCTTTTGTGTATCAGGCTAACGCTTACTCAGCCTTGGCTTTCGTGCGCTTGTCTTCAACAGTCCACTTGCCACCGTCGTAGTAAGCCTTCCAGCCGGTAGGCTTGCCGTCGACCTCGGTCTGCACGTATTGCTCCTTCGTCTTGCGGCTGTAACGGATTACTGCCGGTAGACCATCAGGGTCCTTCTGCGGTGCTTCGCAGAGGAAGTGGTACTTCGGATCGATCTCGTCCTTGTGCGGCAGAATCTCGATCACCAGCGGAGCACGGGTCTCGCGGTTTTTCGGGAACTGGCTGGCCGCCAGGAACAGACCGGAAGCACCGTCGCGCAGAATGTAGGTGTCGTTGACCTTCTCGCATTTCAGCTCAGGCATCTTCACCGGATCCATCTTCGGCGGCGCCGCGTCACCGCTCTTGAGCAGTTTGCGGGTGTTCTTGCAGGTCGGGTTGGTGCAACCGAAGAACTTACCGAAACGGCCAGTCTTGAGCTGCATCTCGCTGCCGCACTTGTCGCACTCCAGGCTCGGACCTTCATAGCCCTTGATGCGATAGTTGCCTTCCTCGATTTCGTAACCGGCGCAATCCGGGTTGTTACCGCAGATGTGCAGCTTGCGCTTCTCGTCGAGCAGGTAGGCGTCCATCGCCGTGCTGCAGATCGGGCAGCGATGCTTGCCGCGCAGCACCAGCGACTCCGACTCGCCCTCGTCGTCCGCAGCGATCTCGTCGCCTGGCACCAGGTTGACGGTGGCCTTGCAGCGCTCTTTTGGCGGCAGGCTGTAACCCGAGCAACCGAGGAACACGCCGGTCGATGCAGTACGGATCTGCATCGGACGACCGCACGTGGTGCACGGAATATCAGTCATGACCGGCTGGTTGGCACGCATGCCGCTTTCCGGGTTCTCGGCCACTTCGAGCTTCTTCTTGAAGTCGCCGTAGAACTCGTCCAGCACGTTTTTCCAGTCGCGTTCGCCCTGAGCCACATCATCGAGGTTCTCTTCCATGCCGGCGGTGAAGCCGTAGTCCATGAGGTTCGAGAAGCTCTCCGACAGACGTTCGGTGACGATGTCGCCCATCTTTTCCGAGTAGAAACGACGGTTGTGCAGGGTCACGTAGCCGCGATCCTGAATGGTCGAAATGATCGCTGCATAGGTCGAAGGACGACCGATGCCGCGTTTTTCCATTTCCTTGACCAGGCTCGCTTCGGAGTAACGGGCCGGCGGCTTGGTGAAGTGCTGCGACGGATCGAGCTTGATCAGCTTCATCGCGTCGCCCTGCGCCATGTCCGGCAGAACATCGTCGTCGCCAGGCTTGGTGATTTGCGGCAGAACGCGGGTGTAACCGTCGAACTTGAGGATGCGGCCTTTGGCACGCAGCTCGAAGTCACCAGCGGCAACGCTGACGGTAGTCGACAGGTATTGCGCCGGGAGCATCTGGCAAGCGAGGAACTGGCGCCAGATCAGCTCGTAGAGGCGCTCCGCATCACGCTCCATGCCCGCCAGCTTGCTCGGCGTGGTGTTGGCGTCAGACGGACGAATCGCTTCGTGAGCCTCTTGTGCGCCTTCTTTGCTGCTGTAGACGTTCGGCGTTTCCGGCAGGTACTTCTTGCCGAATTCGTCTTCGATGTAAGTGCGCGCCATCGCCACGGCGTCAGCCGAGAGGTTGGTCGAGTCGGTACGCATGTAAGTGATGTAGCCGGCTTCGTACAGACGCTGGGCCATCATCATGGTTTTCTTCACGCCGAAGCCCAGGCGGTTGCTCGCGGCCTGCTGCAGGGTGGACGTGATGAACGGCGCCGACGGCTTGCTGCTGGTCGGCTTGTCTTCGCGCTTGACGATGCTGTAGCTGGAAGACTTGAGCTTCTCCAGCGCGGCCATGGCCTGGGCTTCGTTGAGTGGTTTGAAGGCTTCACCCTTCTCGCGCGCCACTTCGAAACGTACGGTCGAACCCTTGGCGGTGCCAAGATCAGCGTGCACTTCCCAGTACTCTTCCGGGTTGAAGGCACGAATCTCGCGCTCACGCTCGACCACCAGCTTCACGGCAACCGATTGCACGCGACCGGCCGACAGGCCACGGGCGATTTTCGCCCACAGCAACGGCGAGACCATGTAACCCACGACGCGGTCGAGGAAACGACGCGCCTGCTGGGCGTTCACACGATCGATGTCCAACTCGCCCGGCTCGGAGAAGGCTTCCTGAATCGCCTTCTTGGTGATTTCGTTGAACACCACGCGCTTGTAGCGGCTGTCGTCACCACCGATGGCTTCGCGCAGGTGCCAGGCAATGGCTTCCCCCTCGCGATCCAAGTCGGTTGCGAGATAGATGGTGTCAGCATCCTTGGCGAGCCGGCGCAGCTCTTCGATGACCTTCTCTTTGCCCGGGAGGATCTCGTACTGGGCTTTCCAGCCATGCTCGGGATCGACCCCCATGCGCGAGACCAGTTGCTTGCGCGCCTTCTCTTTCGGCGTGAGCACCGGCCCCTCGCCCGCGGCAGCCTTGCCGCGCTTGGCGGCTGGCTCTTTGCTGGCGCTAGCCGAACCGCTGGTGGGCAGGTCTCGGATATGGCCGATACTCGACTTCACCACGTATTGGTTGCCCAGATACTTGTTGATGGTCTTGGCCTTAGCCGGGGATTCCACAATGACCAGCGATTTGCCCATGGATCAGAAAATTCCTGAATTCTAGAAGTGAAAGGCGGTTGGCGCCTGACGCGGCACCGCTATATATAGTTGATACAAGGTGAGGTCAAGCACAGGGTTCTGTGCGCACTCGCCTCATGCCTTGGAAAAAAGGCTCGGTTCGGCTTGCACCAAAGCAAAGCGTGGCACCTGCTCGCCGTCAACCTCGACCGACTCGACAAACATGCTCAAAGGGCGCACCCAAAAGCCGTAATCCCCATACAGGGCTTGATAAAACACCACTTCCTCTTCGGTCTCGGAATGCCGCGCAACACTGAATACGCGGTACTGCGGACCTTTGTAATGTTGGTAGAGCCCAGGTTGTATCGGCATGTTTTGGCCCTCACTCAAATTTTTTCAAAATAAATACAAAAATAAATCCACAAAAACAAAAACCGGGGCACTTGGCCCCGGCTTCCATCGACGAGACGCTTAAACGCGTTCGAAGACAGTGGAGATGCCTTGGCCGAGACCAATGCACATAGTGGCCACCCCGAAGGTGCCGCCATTCTGCTTCATCACGTTCAGCAAGGTGCCGGAAATACGGGCACCGGAGCAACCGAACGGGTGACCCAGGGCGATCGCGCCGCCGTGCAGGTTAACCTTCTCGTTCATCTTGTCGAGCACTTTCAAATCTTTCAGCACTGGCAGCGCCTGTGCAGCGAAAGCTTCGTTGAGTTCGAAGAAGTCGATATCGTTGATGCCAAGGCCCGCACGCTTCAGGGCTTTTTGTGTCGCCGGCACTGGACCATAGCCCATGATTGCCGGATCCACACCCGCCACTGCCATCGAACGGATCACGGCCATCGGCTGGATCCCCAGGTCCTGCGCACGTTGCGCCGACATCACGATCATGCACGAAGCACCATCGGTGATCTGCGACGAAGTACCGGCAGTCACGGTGCCGCCCTTTGGATTGAAGGCAGGCTTGAGGGCCGCCAGACTTTCCAGGGTGGTTTCCGGACGAATGGTTTCGTCGTAGTCGTACAGCTTCAGGAAGCCGTTTTCGTCGTAGCCCTGCATCGGGATGATTTCGTCTTTGAACTTGCCTTCCACCGTCGCTTTGTGGGCGAGCTGATGGGAGCGCACGCCAAAGGCGTCCTGCTGCTCACGAGTGATGCCGTGCATCTTGCCGAGCATTTCTGCGGTCAGACCCATCATGCCCGAGGCTTTCGCCGCGTACAGCGACATGTGCGGGTTCGGATCGACACCGTGCATCATGCTCACGTGCCCCATATGCTCGACGCCGCCAACCACGAACACGTCACCGTTACCGGTCATGATCGCTTGCGCCGCAGTGTGCAGAGCGCTCATCGACGAGCCACACAGACGGCTGACGGTCTGGCCGGCCGAAGTGTGCGGAATCTGGGTCATCAGCGACGCCATGCGCGCGATGTTCCAGCCTTGTTCCAGGGTCTGGTTCACACAGCCCCAGATCACATCCTCGACTTCAGCAGGATCGACCTTGGCGTTGCGTTCCAGCAGTTTGCTGATCAAGTGCGCCGACATGTCTTCGGCGCGGGTGTTGCGGTGCATGCCGCCCTTGGAGCGGCCCATCGGAGTACGACCGAAGTCGACAATCACGACGTCTCTAGGATTCAAGCTCATAAGTTCACTCTCACTCTAGTTGGGGGCGCTTAACCGAAGAAGCTCTGGCCGTTTTTGGCCATTTCGCGCAGCTTCGCGGTCGGGTGGTACAGCGCGCCCAAATCAGCGTACTGGTCAGCCAGGGCAACGAACTCGGCAACACCGATCGAATCGATGTAGCGCAGCGCACCGCCACGGAATGGAGGGAAACCGATACCGTAGACCAGACCCATGTCGGCTTCGGCGGCGGTTTCAACGATGCCGTCTTCCAGGCAACGCACGGTTTCCAGGCACAGCGGGATCATCATCCAGTTGATGATGTCTTCGTCAGTGACTTCGCGCTGCTCGTAAACGATCGGCTTGAGCACTTCCAGCACCGACGGATCGGCGACTTTCTTCTGCTTGCCTTTCTTGTCGGCCTCGTAGGCGTAGAAGCCCTTGCCGTTCTTCTGGCCCAGACGCTTGGCTTCGTAAAGCACGTCGATGGCCGAACGACGGTCATCCTTCATGCGATCAGGGAAACCTTCAGCCATCACGTCACGACCGTGGTGGCCGGTGTCGATACCGACCACGTCCATCAGGTACGCCGGGCCCATCGGCCAGCCGAATTTTTCCATGACCTTGTCGATGCGGACGAAATCCACGCCAGCGCTGACCAGTTTGGCGAAACCGCCGAAGTACGGGAACAGGACGCGGTTGACCAGGAAGCCCGGGCAGTCGTTGACGACGATCGGGTTCTTGCCCATTTTCTTGGCGTAGGCAACGGTGGTGGCAATCGCCAGCTCGCTGGACTTCTCGCCACGGATCACTTCCACCAGCGGCATCATGTGCACCGGGTTGAAGAAATGCATGCCGACGAAATTTTCCGGACGCTTGAGGGCCTTGGCCAGCAGGCTGATGGAAATGGTCGAGGTGTTGGACGCGAGGATGGTGTCCTCTTTGACCTTGTCTTCGACTTCAGCCAGCACGGCTTGCTTGACCTTCGGGTTCTCGACCACGGCTTCAACAACCAGGTCGACGTGACCGAAGTCGCCGTAGGACAGGGTCGGGCGAATGCCGTTGAGTACTTCAGCCATTTTCGCCGCGGTCATGCGACCTTTGTCAACGCGGCCAACCAGCAGTTTGGCGGCTTCGGCCAGACCCTGCTCGATACCGTGTTCGTTGATGTCCTTCATCAGGATCGGCGTACCTTTGGAGGCCGACTGGTAGGCGATACCGCCACCCATGATGCCGGCGCCGAGTACGGCTGCCTGCTTCACGTCCTTGGCGATTTCGTCGTAGGCCTTGGCCTTTTTCTTCAGTTCCTGATCGTTCAGGAACAGGCCGATCAGGCTCTGCGCGGCAGAGGTCTTGGCCAGTTTGACGAAACCTGCAGCTTCGACTTCCAGTGCCTTGTCACGACCGAAGTTCGCGGCTTTCTGGATGGTCTTGATCGCTTCGACCGGCGCCGGGTAGTTCGGGCCAGCCTGCCCTGCCACGAAACCTTTGGCGGTTTCGAAGGCCATCATTTGCTCAATGGCGTTCAACTTGAGTTTTTCAAGTTTTGGCTGACGCTTGGCCTTGAAGTCGAACTCGCCGGAAATGGCGCGCTTGATCAGCTCAAGGGCCGCTTCCTGCAGCTTCTCTGGAGCAACCACGGCGTCGACGGCGCTGACTTTCAGGGCGTCTTCAGGGCGGTTTTCCTTGCCGGCGGCAATCCACTCGATGGCGTTATCGACGCCGATCAGACGCGGCAGACGCACGGTGCCGCCGAAGCCTGGGTAGATGCCCAGTTTGACTTCCGGCAGACCGATCTTGGCCTTGGTCGACATGACGCGGTAGTCCGCCGCCAGGCACATTTCCAGACCGCCACCCAGGGCGATGCCGTTGATCGCGGCCACGGTCGGAACGTTGAGGTCTTCGAAATCGCTGAAGATCTTGTTGGCTTCGAGATTGCCAGCAACCAGCTCGGCATCGGGCAGCTTGAAGTTGTCGACAAATTCGGTGATGTCGGCGCCGACGATGAACACGTCCTTGCCACTGCTGACGATCACGCCCTTGATCGAAGCATCTGCCTTGATGGTGTCCACGGCCTGACGCAGTTCGTTCAGGGTAAGACGGTTGAACTTGTTGACGGACTCACCCTTGAGGTCGAATTTCAATTCGACGATGCCACTTTCAAGAGCTTTAACCGTGATGGCTTTACCTTCGTAAATCATCAACTGATCTCCACGATATGGAAGCTGAACAGTACACGTCGGACGCAGGTAAATGGCTCGGCAGGACGTTTTTTCGTCGATGCTGACGCCAATCCACCCGGCACACCCGCCAACGCGATAGTCGGGATTCTGTAGGAGCAGTCTGTAAGACAAACGCTCAATTCATACGCCCGTTTGATTTGGGTACGTCACCTTCACGGAATTTCCAACAATTGTCAATCGCCCAAAATACGGGTTGAAATGCGACTTTGCGGTCATTTCCGTTGCACACAGATCCGCAACACGCAGCTGCATGCAAAGCCATTCATAGAATCAATAGTTAGAAAAGTCGCCCTAATTACCGGCGAGCCTTGTTTAACAGGCTACGCTGGCTGGACTACAGGGAGAATCGCTGACCGCGAAAAGCCGAGTCAGCGATAAAAACAGTTACCGGCCTGCCTGGCCACCCCGCCCGATGAATCATGTCGGGCTTTTTATTGCTCGTCTGCCGGACGCTCCCCACCCTTGCAGTGGGAAAAGTCCGCGAATCAGGCCAGCGCTTTCAGAGTCGCGTCGATATCCTGCAAAACCGTGGCTTCGCCCTTCTCGCCCCAGTACAAGGCGATCATCTGCTTGTCGGCCTCGACCTTGAACACGTTGCCCGGCAACTTTTCGAAATAATCGAGCAGCAAGCGGTCCTCGCAGACTTCCTGCCACTGATTGACCCATATCCCCGGCGATTTCTGCCAGTAGGTCCAGCACGCCGGCTGAGTGCCACGCCGTGGTCGATGATATTGCGCGCACGGGCTGGGCGGCTCCTGAGACAGCCAGTGTGGCCACTCCTGAGGCGCCAGTTGCATGGCCAGCCCGATGCGTCGCGCCTCCATGCGCAAGGCCATACGGCCGCTCTGCACGCGCGACGGGCGCAACCATGCCAGTGGACTCAAAACCACCAGCAGGATTGACACCACCAACCAGACCGTCATATCTCTACTCCCGACTTAAGGTGAACGCATTGTGTCACTTTGGAACCAATGCGCTTGAAACCAGCCATACTTAACAATATTGAACCGTCACGAGGAGCACCTCATGCCCTACAACCATATCCTGGTCGCCGTAGACCTGACCGAAGAGTGCGACCCTGTGATTCACCGCGCCCGAGAGCTGTCGGCGAGCAATGGCGCCAAGCTGTCGCTGGTGCATATCGTCGAACCGATGGCGATGGCATTCGGCGGCGATGTGCCGATGGATCTGTCACAACTGCAACAGCAGCAGTTCGATCAGGCCAAGGAGCGCCTTGAGCGCTTGAAAGCCAAATACGCCGAACTCGAGGGCGCCAATTGCCACCTGACCTATGGTCAGCCACGTCAGGAAATCCATCATTTCGCCAAGGAAAACCAGTGCGACCTGATCGTGGTCGGCAGCCATGGTCGTCATGGTCTGGCGCTATTGCTGGGCTCCACAGCCAACGACGTGCTGCATGGCGCCCCTTGCGATGTGCTGGCGGTGCACCTGATCAAACGCTGAAACACAAAAACCTGTGGGAGCGAGCTTGCTCGCGAAGGCGTCGGCACATTCAACATTGATGCTACCTGACATACCGCTTTCGCGAGCAAGCTCGCTCCCACATTGGAATCTTCACCTATATCCGTATATGAAAAGCCCGGCGCTCATCACTGAGCGCCGGGCTTTTTTGTTACCGGATCAATCAGGCATCCAGCTCGGCCCAACGCTCCACCAGTACATCCAGCTCAGCCTGCAACTGCTCCAGCGAAGCAATCACCTTGGCCGTTTCTGCCGGCGGACGCTGATAAAAACCGGCTTCAGCCATCTCAGCCTCGACCGCAGCGATCTGCTGTTCCTTGGCATCGATGTCGCCCGGCAACGCTTCCAGTTCGCGCTGCAGCTTGTAGCTCAGCTTCTTCTTGGCTGCCGGCGCGGCAGCGGCAGGTACGGCAGCCACGGCAGGTTCAGCGGTGACCACCGCCGAATTCAGGTCAGCCTTGCCCGACTTGCTCTCGGTCACGCCCAGCAGGCGCGGCGAGCCGCCCTGACGGATCCAGTCCTGATAACCACCGACGTATTCACGGACCTTGCCTTCACCTTCGAAGACCAGGGTGCTGGTGACCACGTTGTCGAGGAATGCCCGGTCGTGGCTGACCATCAGCACAGTGCCGTTGAAGGTCAGCAGCACCTCTTCGAGCAGCTCGAGGGTTTCCACGTCGAGGTCGTTGGTCGGTTCGTCGAGTACCAGCAGGTTCGCCGGTTTGCTGAACAGTTTGGCCAGCAGCAAACGCGCACGCTCGCCACCGGACAGCGCCTTGACCGGCGTGCGCGCACGCTGCGGGCTGAACAGGAAGTCGCCGAGGTAGCTCAGGACGTGGCGGCTCTGGCCGTCGATATCGATGAAGTCGCGACCTTCGGCGACGTTGTCGATCACGGTCTTTTCCAGATCCAGTTGATGGCGCAACTGGTCGAAGTAGGCCACGTCAATCCGGGTGCCCTCTTCCACTTTGCCGCTGGTCGGTTGCAGACCATTGAGCATCAGCTTCAGCAGGGTGGTCTTGCCGGTACCGTTGGCACCGAGCAGGCCGATACGGTCGCCGCGCTGCAGGACCATCGAAAAGTCCTTGATCAGGTACGGACCGTCCGGGTGATGGAAGCTGACATTTTCCAACACCATCACTTGCTTGCCGGACTTGTCGGCGGTTTCCAGCTGGATATTCGCCTTGCCGGTACGCTCGCGACGCTCGCTGCGCTCAACACGCAGGGCTTTAAGGGCTCGGACGCGACCTTCGTTACGGGTCCGACGGGCCTTGATGCCCTGACGGATCCACACTTCTTCCTGAGCCAGACGCTTGTCGAACAGCGCGTTGGCGGTTTCCTCAGCGGCCAGCGCGGCCTCTTTGTGCACCAGGAAGCTGGCGTAGTCGCCGTTCCAGTCGATCAGGCCGCCGCGATCCAGTTCGAGGATGCGCGTAGCCAGGTTCTGCAGGAAAGAACGGTCGTGCGTGATGAACAGCACGGCGCCCTGAAAATCCTTCAGGGCTTCTTCGAGCCAGGCAATCGCACCGATGTCCAGGTGGTTGGTCGGTTCGTCGAGCAGCAGCAGATCCGGTTCCGAGACCAGCGCCTGCGCCAGCAGCACGCGACGACGCCAGCCGCCGGACAACTCGGCAAGGGTCTTGTCGGCCGGCAGTTGCAGGCGGCTCAAAGTGCTGTCGACCAGGGTCTGCAAGCGCCAGCCGTCACGGGCTTCGAGGTCGTGCTGAACGTGCATCAGCTTGTCCAGATCGGCGTCGGTGACGATGTTCTGGCTCAGGTGATGATATTCGGCGAGCAAGGCGCCAACACCGTCCAGACCCTCGGCAACCACGTCGAATACGGTCCGCCCGTCGGCCACCGGCAATTCTTGCGGCAATTCGCCGATTTTCAGACCGGGGGCACGCCACACCGAGCCGTCATCGGGCTTCTGGTCGCCCTTGACCAGCTTCATCATGCTGGATTTGCCAGTGCCGTTGCGGCCGATGATGCACACCCGCTCACCACGGGCGATCTGCCAGGACACCTTGTCCAACAACGGCATCGCGCCGAATGCAAGGGACACATCGCTGAATTTGAGCAGGGTCATGAGCTTCTCCAAAAACCGGGCGCGCATTCTACCTGATTCAGGCCCTCAGCAGGCCGGCAATTTGTCTGCCGAAGCACTCTGCACAACATTTGTTGCGAACTTGTGCTGCGAGACCGGCAAAGCTTTCGCCCGTTGCTGGCAAAAGGCTAAGCTACAGACAATTCAGTGCTGGCCACGGCCGGTGCTTGTCATGATTTCTCTGCCCGGATGTCTCATGCGCAGTCGCCTTTTCAGTGTCTTGTCCTGTTTGCTACTTACCGCCGCTGCCGCTCAATCCGCCCAGGCGGTGGACCTGTCCACCCAACGCCAGTATTACGATGAAGCCAAGCGCGCGCTGGCCAAGGGCGATACCGGCCCGTACTTCCGTTACAGCCAGGCGCTTGCCGATTATCCGCTGGAACCGTACCTGGCTTACGACGAACTGACCGCGCGCCTGAAGACCGCGAGCAACGAGGAAATCGAGAAATTCCTCGCCGAGCACGGCGACCTGCCCCAGGCCAACTGGATGAAACTGCGCTGGTTGCGCTGGCTCGCCGACCGTGGTGACTGGGCCACTTTCACCAAATATTACGACCCTAAACTCAACTTCACCGAACTGGACTGCCTCAATGCGCAATTCCAGATCAGTAGCGGCCACAAGGCCGAGGGCTATGCTAACGCCGACAAACTGTGGCTGACCGGCAAATCGCAACCGGCCGCCTGTGACGGACTGTTCGGGATCTGGGCCGCCGACGGTCAGTTGACCGAACAGAAACGCTGGGAACGCACCAAACTCGCCGCCCAGGCGCGCAACTATCCATTGGCCAACAGCCTGGTCAACGGTCTGACCACCCTCGCCCAGCGCGGTCGTCTGCTGGTGGATGTGGCGCAGAAACCCGAGCTGCTCAATCAGCCATCGCGCTTCACCCCGGCCGACGAGCCGATGTCCGATGTGGTCAGCCTCGGCCTGCGCCGCCTCGCCCGTCAGGATCCGGACAAGGCCATGGCCCTGCTCGACGGATACGCCAGCAGCATGCATTTCTCCCGTGACGAGAAAGTCGCAATTGCCCGGGAAATCGGCTTGACCCTGGCCCGGCGTTTCGACAGCCGTGCGCTGGACGTGATGACCAAATACGATCCGGAGCTGCGTGACAACACCGTGTCCGAATGGCGCCTGCGTCTGCTGCTGCGCCTGGCACGCTGGGACGATGCCTATCAGCTGACTCGTCGTCTGCCACAGGATCTTGCGACCACCAACCGCTGGCGCTACTGGCAGGCCCGCAGCCTGGAACTGGCGCAACCGCAGAACCCGGAAGCGCAAAGCCTGTACAAGAACCTGGCGAAGGAACGCGATTTCTACGGTTTCCTCGCCGCCGACCGCTCGCAACTGCCTTACTCGCTGCTGAACAAGCCGCTGGTACTCAGCCAGGCCACCATCAACAAGGTGCGTAACACTCCCGGCGTGCGGCGTGCGCTGGAATTTCATGCGCGCGGGCAGATCGTCGACGGTCGCCGCGAGTGGTATCACGTCAGCCGTCATTTCAATCGGGACGAAATGGTTGCCCAGGCCAAACTGGCCTACGACCTGAAATGGTATTTCCCGGCGATCCGCACGATCAGTCAGGCCCAATACTGGGACGATCTGGATATCCGCTTCCCGATGGCCCACCGCGACACTCTGGTGCGTGAGGCCAAGGTACGTGGCCTGCATTCGAGCTGGGTGTTCGCCATCACCCGTCAGGAAAGTGCGTTCATGGACGACGCTCGCTCCGGGGTCGGTGCCAGCGGCCTGATGCAATTGATGCCCGGCACCGCCAAGGAAACCGCACGCAAGTTCAGCATTCCGCTGGCCTCGCCGCAGCAGGTGCTCGATCCGGACAAGAACATCCAGCTCGGCGCCGCCTACCTGAGCCAGGTGCACAGCCAGTTCAACGGCAACCGCGTCCTCGCCTCCGCCGCCTACAACGCCGGCCCCGGCCGCGTCCGTCAGTGGCTGCGTGGCGCGGATCACCTGAGTTTCGACGTCTGGGTCGAAAGCATCCCGTTCGACGAAACCCGCCAGTACGTGCAGAACGTGCTGTCGTACTCGGTGATCTACGGCCAGAAGCTCAACTCGCCGCAGCCGCTGGTGGATTGGCATGAGCGGTATTTCGACGACCAATGACAGGTGCTGATTGCCTGATATGAAAAATGCCCGCATCAATCGATGCGGGCATTTTTTTGTCTTCAGCAAAGGCCTGAGGCAGTTCTACACCGCCACCGCATGCCCATCATTGAACTGCAGCGCCGCCAGCCGCGCATACAGCGGATTGCTTACGATCAGCTCCTGATGGGTACCGATGGCCACCAGACTACCCTGATCCATCACCGCGATCCGGTCGGCGTTTTTCACCGTGGCCAAGCGATGCGCGATCACCAGTGTGGTGCGGTTTTGCATCAGGCTTGGCAGCGCTTCCTGAATCAAGTGCTCGCTCTGGGCATCGAGGGCACTGGTGGCTTCGTCCAGCAGCAGAATCGGCGCATCCACCAGCAAAGCGCGAGCAATCGCCAGGCGTTGACGCTGGCCGCCGGAAAGCCCAAGGCCGGCGTCACCCAAGTGGGTCTGATAGCCGTTGGGCATCTTCTCGATGAAGTCATGGGCGTGAGCAATTTTTGCCGCTTCCTTGACCTGCTCCAGCGTCGCGCCCGCGTTGCCGTAACGAATATTCTCTTCGACGCTGCCGAAAAACAGCGCAGGCGATTGCGAGACCAGGGCGAAATTGCGCCGCAGGTCCAGCGGGTCGAGGCTGGTCAGCGGCACACCGTCGATCAGGATCCGCCCTTCAAGCGGGTCGTAGAAGCGCAACAGCAAGTCATAC
This sequence comes from Pseudomonas sp. GM30, assembly GCF_000282275.2. NCBI lineage: Bacteria > Pseudomonadati > Pseudomonadota > Gammaproteobacteria > Pseudomonadales > Pseudomonadaceae > Pseudomonas > Pseudomonas sp. GM30. The sequence continues at coordinate 92,701 of NZ_AKJP02000010.1, forward strand.
ACCGTGGATTTACCGGCACCGGATGGCCCGACAAGGGCCAAGGTCTCGCCGGCTCTGATGGTCAGGCTCAGGCCGTTGACGGCGTAGCTGTCCGGACGCGACGGATAGGAAAAACGTACATTCTGCAACTGCAGTTCGCCCTTGATCCGCTCAGGCAACGTCACCAGCCCGAGGGTCGGTGGCTGGATGATGTTCTGCGAACTGAGGAGTTCGGCGATGCGCTCAGCGGCACCCGCAGCACGCTGCAACTCGCCGATGACTTCGCTCAACGTGCCGATCGCACTGCCGACAATCAGGCTGTAGAAGACGAAAGCCGCCAGTTCGCCACCGGTGATGCGTCCGGCAATCACGTCCATGCCGCCGACCCACAACATCACCGCAACCGCACCGAGCACCAGCACGATGACCACGGTGATCATCCACGAGCGCTGAAAGATGCGCTTGCGTGCAGTGTCGAACGCGTCCTCGACCGTCGTGGCGAAACGTCGCTCGTCCTGCACCTGATGGTTGTACGCCTGCACGGTCTTGATCTGGCCAAGCGTTTCGGAAACATAGCTGCCGATATCGGCGACCCGATCCTGACTCAACCGCGACAGATTGCGCACGCGCCGACCGAAAATCAGAATCGGCGCGACCACGAACGGTAAGGCAATCACCACGATGCTGGTGAGTTTCGGGTTGGTGATAAACAGCAGAACCACCCCGCCGATCACCATCAACAGGTTGCGCAAAAACATCGACAGTGAAGAGCCGATCACCGATTGCAGCAACGTGGTGTCGGCGGTCAACCGTGACTGGATCTCCGAACTGCGGTTGTTCTCGTAAAACCCGGGGTGCAGATAGACCAGATGGTTGAACACTTCGCGCCGGATATCCGCCACACAACGCTCGCCGATCCACGACACCCAGTAAAAACGCGCGAACGTGCCGACTGCCAGGCCCAGCACCATCAGCATGAAGATGCCGATGCTCTGGTTCAGTTGGTGCGGCGATTGAGTCATGAAGCCCCGATCGACCAGCAATTTGATCCCCTGCCCCATCGACAAAGTGACGGCCGCGGTGACGATCAACGCCAGCAGCGCAGCAGCAACTTGCCAGCGATAAGGCGCCAGAAATCGGCTGGTCAGACTCAGCGCTCGACGGTGCCGGGAAGAAAGCTTCGAGATCATTCAGGTACACATCCGTGTTGATGAAAGGGCTAGCCTAAACCTTCTATGGGGCGGAACTCTGTAAATCACAATGAGTCAGGTTAAATATGCCCCCAAAGACTAGGCCATAGTTGCTATTGGTCTAATGTCCCGGTTGAGACGAGCGGTCATTTCTGTTGGACTGGAGGTGCCGCTTTTGACAGACCCAAGGGTGTTGTCACAGCCTGGTCACGTGGCGGTTTTAATCTACGTGCACAACCTGATGAGGAGACAGGCCATGTCCTTGCAACACAGCAGCGAAGACAAGATTCAAGTGATCCGCACCAAGCCCGGCCAACCTCTGGGTTGCTCGATTATTGATAAGGATGGGCGTGAAGTACCGATCACTGAAGACATGATCCAGGACGCATGCCGCGAACTGGACAAGCGATTGGTCAAGCCTGCCGAACAAAAGTGATATAGCCACCGTCTTCCTGACCCGGCCCCTTTTTGGCCGGGTTTTTTCTGCCCACAAATTGACGATTGTGGTGCAACCATCGCGGGCAAGCCCGCTCCCACAGGTCCAGTGGTCAGCTCGGATCTTGCGTAACACGGAGAACCTGTGGGAGCTGGCTTGCCAGCGATAAAGCCAATTTTATTTCTAGACAGCCACCGCCCCCAGCGCCGCCACGATCTGCTGCAACTGCGGCGAGTCGCCTTCAACCCGCACCTTCAGCCCCTCGATCTCGCGCCGCACCGGATACTGCTTGCGCAGTACATCAAACGCCGCACGCTGTTCGGCGACATTGCTTACAAGACTGCGGCGAAAATCTGCGTCATCCCGGCGCGGGTCGTACACCCCACGGCACAACATCGCGAGCGCCCAGGCCGGGTCGCTGTCGGCGTGCAGGGTCACTTCTGACAGCCACGGTGCCGGCAGCAGTTCACTGAACTGGATGCTCGGCGGCTGACCGATAAATTCGCAATAGGCCTGATAAATCTGCGCCGTCCCGCGTTGCTTGCCATCGAGGCTGTAGCCGGCAATGTGCGGTGTGGCCAGCACGCAGAGTTCGGCAAGGGCAACATCGACCTCAGGCTCGGCTTCCCAAACATCGAGCACCGCTTGCAGGTCTTCGCGCTCCAGCAGCACTTCGCGCAACGCGGCGTTATCCACCACCGGACCACGGGCGGCGTTGATCAGCCAGGTGCCGGGTTTGAGCTGGAGCAAACGCTGCTCATCGAACAGGTGCCAGGTCGCGCCTTTGCCGGTACGGGTCAGCGGCGTGTGCAGGCTGATCACGTCGCACTGCTCGATGATTTGCTCGAGGCTGACGTAATCGCCGCCCTCGGCTGCCTGACGCGGCGGATCGCAGACTTTGACATTCCAGCCCAGGCCCTTGAGGACCTTGATCAACCGCCCGCCGACTTCACCGGCGCCGATGACACCGTACGTACGCTGCGGCAAATCAACACCTTCGATTTCCGCCAGGGTCATCAGGCTGCCGAGCACGTAATCGACCACGCCCCGCGCATTGCAACCGGGTGCGCTGGACCAGGTGATGCCGGCCTCGTTGAAATAATCGAGATCGAGGTGATCAGTCCCGATGGTGCAAGTGCCGACGAAACGCACCGTGCTGCCTTCGAGCAACGCGCGATTGACGTTAGTCACCGAGCGCACCAGCAACACATCGGCCTGCTCGACCGTCGCACGGTCGATGGAACGACCCGGCACCCGGCGAATCTCGCCGAAACCGGCAAAAAAGGCATCGAGCAGTGGGATATTTTCGTCGGCAACAATCAGCATGGCGGGCTCCTTGAGGGGATCGGCAGTTTAGGTGCAGATCCACCGTTGAGCCAGCGCAGACTGCACTGTGGCGAGGGGGCTTGCTCCCGCTCGACTGCGCAGCAGGCGAAAAGTCTGCAATCGGGTTTTTCCTGATCCACCACGCCGGATGGTTGTGGGGCCGCTTCGCACCCCAGCGGGAGCAAGCTCCCTCACCACAGTGGATGGTATTGATGATTACAAATGCGCAACAGAGGATTTTTCCTGACTGTCACGTCAGCGGCGTAGAATGCGGCGCCTTGCGCATCAACACCTGTGGACGCTTTGCCTGTGAATTCTGTTACTGATCAACCTCTCGCTGCCTCACTCACCCGCCCCGCGCGAATTCGCCTGGAGTTCAGGAACCTGCTCGCCCTGGCCTTGCCGATCATCATCGCGCAACTGGCGACCACCGCCATGGGCTTCGTCGATGCCGTGATGGCCGGCCGCGTCGGGCCGCGCGATCTGGCGGCGGTAGCGCTGGGCAACTCGATCTGGGTCCCGGTGTTTCTGCTGATGACCGGCACCCTGCTGGCCACCACACCGAAAGTCGCTCAGCGTTTCGGCGCCGGCACCCACAGCGAGATCGGCCCGATCGTGCGTCAGGCGCTGTGGCTGGCGCTGGTGGTCGGCCTGATCGCGACTTGCATGCTGGTCGCCGCCGAACCGGTACTGCACCTGATGAAGGTCGATCCCGAGCTGATCGGCCCGTGCATGCAATACCTGCACGGCATTGCCAGCGGTCTGCCGGCGGTGGCGTTCTATCACGTGCTGCGCTGCACCAGTGACGGCATCGGCCGTACCCGCCCGGCGATGGTGCTGGGGCTGTGCGGTCTGGCGCTGAACATTCCGCTGAACTACATCTTCATCTATGGCCACTTCGGCGTGCCGGCCATGGGTGGCGTGGGTTGCGGTTGGGCCACGGCCATCGTGATGTGGGTCATGGCGCTGGGGCTGGCCGGTTACGAGCGCTGGGCGCCGGCCTATCGTTCGAGTGAAATTTTCAGCCGTTTCGACTGGCCACAGTGGGCGGTGATCAAGCGTTTGCTGGCAATCGGTCTGCCGATTGGCATCGCCGTTTTTGCCGAGTCGAGCATCTTCGCGGTGATCGCCCTGCTGATCGGCAGTCTCGGCGCCACCGTGGTCGCCGGGCATCAGATCGCGCTGAACGTCAGCTCGCTGGTGTTCATGATTCCGTATTCGCTGGGCATGGCCGTGACCGTACGCGTCGGCCAGGCACTGGGCCGTGAAGAGCCGCGTGAAGCACGCTTTGCCGCCGGCGTCGGCATGGGCACTGCGCTGGCCTACGCCTGTATTTCGGCGAGCATGATGCTGTTGCTGCGCGAGCCGATTGCATCGATCTACACGGCCGATCCGACGGTGATCCACATCGCGGCGATGCTGATTGTGTACTCGGCGCTGTTTCAGTTCTCCGACGCGATCCAGGTCACCGCCGCCGGCGCGCTGCGCGGTTATCAGGACACCCGGGTGACGATGATCCTGACCCTGTTCGCCTACTGGGGCATCGGTCTGCCGGTGGGTTACGCCCTCGGCCTGACCGACTGGCTCGGCGAACCGCGTGGCCCGAGCGGCTTGTGGCAGGGCTTGATCGTCGGTTTGAGCTGCGCGGCGTTCATGCTGTCGATCCGCCTGACCCGCAGTGCGCGCAAGCGTATCCGGATCAGTCGTTCGGTGGGCTGATCAGCCATAAAAAAAGACCTGCACATGCAGGTCTTTTTTTTGCCCGAATTCAATTGGACTTCTTGCGGATCCAGTACAGATAAGTACCGGCCTCTTCGTGCTGGCCCACCAGTTCGTGGTCGAGAAACACGCAGAACTTGGGAATGTCGCGACGGGTCGAGGGATCGGTGGCGATCACCTTGAGCAAGCCGCCAGGCACCAGGTCACGAATGTGCTGGTGCAGCATCATCACCGGCTCCGGGCAATTGAGACCGGTGGCGTCGAGGGTGCCGTCGACCGGGGTATCGATCATTTCACTCATGATTCACTCCTGAAACTGGCCGGCATTGTCGCGCATTGCCGGGGGCTCAGTCATCTGTAGCGAGGGGATTTATCCCCGATGGCTTGCGGGGCGGCCGCAAAGACTGGGGATGCGCTACATCCCATCGGGGATAAATCCCCTCACCACAGAGATCATTCCCACAGGGGTTAGTGGTGACTTAGCGGGATTTGGTTTTCTTGATGTCATGCCGACGCAGATGGCAGGTCACTTCCTCGCGGTCGTGATACAGCTGCTTGCAGCCAATATCGACCTTGATCCCACGCGCCTTGAAGCCATCGGCGATGCGTTCGAGCAAGCGCTTCACTTCGGCATAGCGCTGTTTCATCGGCAGTTTGAGGTTGACCACTGCTTCGCGGCAGTGGCCGTCGCCGATCCACTCTTCAAGCATCGCCGCATTACGCGCCGGCTTCTCGACGATGTCGCAGACCATCCAGTCCACCGGCTGCTTGGGCTTGAAGGTGAAACCGTCGGCCATCAAGTGCTGCACCAGGCCGGTGTCCATCAGGCTTTCGGCCATCGGGCCGTTGTCGATGGCCGTCACCAGCATGCCGCGGTTGACCAGCTGCCAGGTCCAGCCGCCCGGCGCCGCACCGAGGTCGACGCCGGTCATGTCGCTGTGCAGGCGTTCGTCCCACTGGTCACGCGGGATAAAATGGTGCCAGGCCTCTTCCAGTTTCAACGTTGAACGGCTTGGCGCCTCGCGCGGAAACTTCAGACGCGGAATGCCCATCGGCCACATCGCCGAGTTGCCGGCATCGGCCATACCGAGGAACACTTCACGACCACTTTTGAAGGTCAGCAGCAGGCGCGGTTTGTTCGCGTCGTCCACCAGTTTCCCGGCGCCGGTCAGCGCCTTGCGCAGCGGGCCTTCGAATTTCTTGCAGAAGTTCGACAGCTCTTTGCCGTCGTTGGTGTCGACCACTTCCAGCCACAGGCTGCCGCAGACCGGGAAATCCGCCATGTGCTCGAGGATCACGCTGATGCGGTCGGTTTCCGGCAGATTGATGAAAACGCCCCGCGCCCATTGCCGCGGGAAAATCAGCTCGGCGAAACGCTGGCCGCGCATCAGGCGCTCAGCGCCGTCTTCTTCGGTGCAGACAAACTCGGCGTACGCGGTGGCCGGTTTGGCCTTGGCGTAGCCGGCCACGTTGAGTTGGGCGGCGAGGTCGGAAATCTCCGAACAGACTTCGCCTTCGAAGCCTGGCCGGCAATGCATGAATAGGGTGTTCATTCTTACTCCTGGGCAGAGGGCGGACATTCGGCCCCTGCACGCTGCTCAAGCCTTGCGATGAAGCAAAGCCTGTCACGAAAACCGGCGCATGATAGCCGATGTCGGAACCTTGGACTTGCCCATAGAGTCCAGTTATTAGCCAGCTACTGAAAACAGGGCTACGTTGATAGCTCTGCCCGTCCCCTCAGTCCGTAGCCGTGCGGACTCAAAGGAGTGATCGTAATGCCGTCCCTCGATAGTCTGAAGACCCTTAAAACTCTACAAATCGACGATAAGACCTACCACTATTTCAGCCTGCCCGATGCCGCCAAGAGCCTTGGCAATATCGACCAGCTACCGATGTCGCTGAAAGTCCTGCTGGAAAACCTGTTGCGCTGGGAAGATGAAAAAACTGTCACCGGCGCCGACCTCAAGGCCATTGCCGCCTGGCTCAAGGTGCGCCGCTCCGACCGGGAAATCCAGTACCGCCCGGCTCGGGTATTGATGCAAGATTTTACCGGTGTCCCTGCCGTGGTCGATCTCGCTGCGATGCGCGCCGCCATGGCCAAGGCCGGCGGTGACCCGCAGCGAATCAACCCGCTGTCGCCAGTGGATCTGGTGATCGACCACTCGGTGATGGTCGACAAATTCGCCACCCCAAGCGCCTTTGAACAGAACGTCGACATCGAAATGCAGCGCAACGGCGAGCGCTACGCGTTCCTGCGCTGGGGTCAGAGCGCCTTCGACAACTTCAGCGTGGTGCCGCCGGGCACCGGGATCTGCCACCAGGTCAACCTCGAATACCTCGGGCGCACGGTATGGACCAAGGATGAGGACGGCCGCACCTACGCCTTCCCCGACACGTTGGTCGGCACCGACTCCCACACCACCATGATCAACGGCCTCGGCGTACTCGGCTGGGGCGTCGGCGGCATCGAGGCGGAAGCCGCGATGCTCGGCCAACCGGTGTCGATGCTGATTCCGGAAGTGATCGGTTTCAAACTCACCGGCAAACTCAAGGAAGGCATCACCGCCACTGACCTGGTGCTGACGGTCACGCAGATGCTGCGCAAGAAAGGCGTGGTCGGCAAATTCGTCGAGTTCTACGGCGACGGTCTCGCCGACCTGCCGCTGGCCGATCGCGCGACCATCGCCAACATGGCCCCGGAGTATGGCGCGACCTGCGGCTTCTTCCCGGTCGATGACGTGACCCTCGAATACCTGCGGCTGTCCGGTCGCCCGGCTGAAGTGGTGAAACTGGTCGAGGCCTACACCAAGGCTCAGGGCCTGTGGCGCCTTCCCGGTCAGGAACCGGTGTTCACCGACAGCCTGGCGCTGGACATGGGCAGCGTCGAAGCCAGCCTCGCCGGGCCGAAACGCCCACAGGATCGGGTTTCGCTGCCGAACGTGGCACAGGCTTTCAGTGATTTCATGGACCTGCAATTCAAGCCCACCAGCAAGGAAGAAGGCCGTCTGGAAAGCGAGGGCGGCGGTGGCGTGGCCGTGGGTAACGCTGATCTGGTGGGAGAAACAGAGTACGAATACGAAGGCCACACCTATCGCCTGAAAAACGGCGCGGTGGTGATCGCCGCGATCACCTCCTGTACCAACACCTCCAACCCAAGCGTGATGATGGCGGCCGGTCTGCTGGCGAAAAAAGCCGTGGAGAAAGGCCTGACCCGCAAGCCATGGGTCAAGAGTTCGCTGGCGCCCGGCTCGAAAGTGGTCACCGACTACTACAAGGCTGCCGGCCTGACGCAATACCTCGATCAACTTGGATTTTCATTGGTCGGTTATGGCTGCACCACCTGCATCGGCAACTCCGGGCCGTTGCCGGAGCCGATCGAAAAAGCCATTCAGAAAGCTGACCTCACCGTCGCCTCGGTGCTGTCCGGCAACCGCAACTTCGAAGGCCGGGTGCATCCGCTGGTGAAAACCAACTGGCTGGCCTCGCCACCGCTGGTGGTCGCTTACGCCCTGGCTGGCAGCGTACGCACAGACATCAGCACTGAACCGCTGGGCAACGACCAGCATGGCAATCCGGTGTACCTGCGGGATATCTGGCCTAGCAGCAAGGAAATCGCCGAGGCGGTGAATCAGGTGAACACCGCGATGTTCCACAAGGAATACGCCGAAGTGTTTGCCGGCGATGAACAGTGGCAAGCGATCCAGGTACCGCAAGCTGCCACCTACGTGTGGCAGGACGACTCGACCTATATCCAGCATCCACCGTTCTTCGACGACATTTCCGGCCCGTTGCCGGTGATCACCGACGTCAAAGGGGCGCGGGTTCTGGCGCTGTTGGGCGATTCGGTAACCACTGACCACATCTCCCCCGCCGGCAACATCAAGGCTGACAGCCCGGCCGGGCGCTATCTGCGCGAAAAAGGCGTGGAGCCGCGGGACTTCAACTCCTACGGTTCACGGCGCGGCAACCACGAAGTGATGATGCGCGGCACGTTCGCCAACATCCGCATTCGTAACGAGATGCTCGGCGGCGAAGAAGGTGGCAACACGATCTACATCCCGAGCGGTGAGAAAATGCCGATTTACGATGCCGCCATGCTGTACCAGACCTCGGGCACGCCGCTGGTGGTGATCGCCGGTCAGGAATACGGCACCGGCTCCAGCCGCGACTGGGCGGCCAAGGGCACCAACCTGTTGGGGGTCAAAGCGGTGATCGCCGAAAGCTTCGAGCGTATCCACCGTTCCAACCTGGTAGGCATGGGCGTGTTGCCGCTGCAGTTCAAGCTCGATCAGAACCGCAAGAGCCTGAACCTCACCGGCAAGGAAACCCTGGATATTCAGGGCCTGACCGGTGTCGAGCTGACACCGCGCATGAACCTGACGCTAGTGATCACCCGTGAAGACGGGAAACAGGAAAAAATAGAAGTGCTGTGCCGCATCGATACGTTGAATGAGGTGGAGTACTTCAAATCGGGCGGAATTCTGCATTACGTCCTGCGCCAACTGATCGCCTCTTGATTGCTTGATTCCCGTGGTGAGGGGATTCATTCCCGATGGACTGCGCAGCAGGCCCTTTTTTGGGGTCGCTTCGCTACCCATCGGGGATAAATCCCCTCGCTACAGGTGCTCGACACAAGCCTTCAGCGCTTTTCTACAGGCGAAAAAAAACCCGCCGAAGCGGGTTTTTCCCAAGACCATTATCGACTCCCTGTCGGCAGCGATCCTTGCTATGGTCGATCATCCGTGATCCTGAAACACTCCCTGTGTCTCAGTTGATGGGTGTAGATTACGTCGTGGATCCAATCGGCAATAGTCGCAAAAGCTACCACCGCGTGTAAGACATTCGCTATAGAAGCCCTTCCGAAAACCCTTAGCCCTCTCAGTCATCCAGCAGGCAAGCGGCGATTTGCGCGACCTGCAGCTGTTCGGCAGCCTGTTGCTGCGCATCGTCCTCCAGGAACCAGGCGGCCGACAATCCGGCAAACGCCAGCACCCATTGCAGCAAGCGTCGGCGATCAAGCCCGGACGCCTCGACGATCACCTCGACCTGCCGGCGCAATCGCTGTGAATCGCCAGCCGTCGGCAAGTCCGGGTTGCAGATCAGGTTGGCGTAGTCATAACCGCGCTCGCCGCGTACTCGTTTGGGATCAATAGCGAGCCAGCCGTGTGCAGCGAAATCGAGAACATTGTCGTGGTGCATGTCACCGTGCAGCACCACCACGTCCTGCGGATCTGCGAGCAAGGCTTCAGCCGTTTGCAGGCTCAGGGCATAGGTCCCGCCATGTTCGGCCGCGGCCACGCGCAGCGAGACGAACCACGGTGCCAGCTCCACCAGCGGCGGTGGCGGCGTCGGGCGCGGCGCATGCAAGCGCGCTAGTGTCGTGCACATGATCTGCGTGGCTTCGTCGTCTTCACCGTTGAGCGCCATGTGCATCAAAGAACGCCGGCCCATGGCCCGTTCCAGCAACAAACCTTCCTCGTGATGGGCCAGCACCCGCGCTGCGCCCTCACCGTCCCACCAAGTCATCAGTCGATTGCCGAATTGCTCGTCGGTATCCAGCACAACCTTGAGCATGGCCGGCGTGCCGCCAAAACGCACCGGCAACAGGCGGCTGCCGGGGGTGATGATCGGCTCACCGTCCGGCACCAGCGCCCAGCGTTGCAGCCAGGGTTCGAAGATTGCGCAGTCAGTCACCGTCACGCTCGCGGGTCTTGGCGCTTTCGGCGAGAAACTGTTCGAGTCGACTCAGCTGTTCCTCCCAGCCACGGCTGTCCATGTAATACGCCTCCTTCTGCCGCACGTCGGGAATGTGCGCGAAGCCGGACTCAGACACTTTGAGCAAAGTGCCGTCCTCGTAATCCTGCAGCTCGAACTTGACCAGCGTCGTTGGCTCCTGGGAATAATCGATCGTCGGATTGACCGCGTACGGGTGCCAGCGAAACGAAAACAATTGCTGCGGTTCGACCCGCTCGACCAGCACGTTCCACAACACGTGTTCATAACCGGGATAGGTGACCTGCCCCTGCGTCCATTCTCCGGCGATGAATCGCCTGCCCTCCAGCGCCACACCAAACCACTGGCCAAACGCCTCGGCATCGACCAATGCGCGCCAGACATAAGAACGCGGCGCCTTCAGCGTGATTTTGCGTTCGAAACTATTGGGTACCGGTTTCATAAGTCACCTCCTGTTCTGAACAGTAGGCTTGTATGACCACATGTCCAACCTGAAGTTGTATCAAAGGGCTGCACCTGTTCAGTCCAAAGGAAACATTCGGCGGCATTTCCGATCGTTGAATCGAGCGCCCTCAACCGATGAACCTGTTACCTTTTCCTGCGAAATGGACACGGACAAGGACGAAGCATGCAGCCATCTCTATCCGAACGTTATCGCGGCGCCCTGCTCGGCCTCGCCTGTGGTGATGCTGTGGGCACCACGGTGGAGTTCAAGCCACGGGGCTCATTCCAGCCACTGACCGACATGGTCGGTGGCGGTCCCTTCCACTTGAAGCCAGGGCAATGGACGGATGACACCTCGATGGCGCTGTGCCTGGCGGAAAGTCTGCTGAGCAAAAACAGATTTGATGCGGCAGATCAGATGGGGCGCTATCTCAACTGGTGGAAATGGGGCTATCTCAGTTCCACAGGTGAGTGTTTCGATATCGGCATGACGGTCAGACAGGCGCTGTCGCAGTATCAGCAAACCGGCCAGCCCTTCGCGGGGTCCACCGACGCGTTTACCGCCGGCAACGGCTCGCTGATGCGTCTGGCACCCGTGGTGCTGTTTTACTTCCCTGATGCCCGTCAGATCCACCAGTTCGCCAGCGACAGTTCGCGGACAACCCACGCAGCGCCCGAGGCCATCGAATGCTGTCAGTTGCTTGCCGAGGTGATCAACAAAGCCTTGCTTGGCGCGTCCAAGTCAGAATTGCGCAAACTGTCAGACTCAACCTTCGTTCAAGCAAAAGTCGCAGCCATCGCCCGGGGTGATTACCTCACAAAGTCGGCGGACGAAATCCGTGGTAGCGGCTACTGCGTCGAGTCTCTGGAAGCGGCACTGTGGTGCTTTCATCACACCGACAGTTTCGCCGCAGCGATTCTGCAAGCCGCCAATTTGGGCGATGACGCCGACACCACGGCCGCTATCGTTGGACAAGTAGCCGGCGCCTATTACGGCGTTCGAGCGATTCCTGCCCATTGGCTGGAAATGCTCCATGACGGCGAGGAGATTGCAGCCACTGCAGATCGCCTGCTCGAAGCCTCCCGGCTACGGGTGCCTGATTAGAAGCCCCGGAGCCGCTAAACTGCACTGTACTTTTCATCCGACACAGTGAGATTACCCTATGTCCCCACGCCTGCTTCTGGCCCTGACACCTTTTCTGTTCACTCCCTTCGTCGACGCTGCCGCCGACTGCGCCAATGCCAGCGATCAGGCCACCATGAACCAGTGTGCCGGGGAGGAATTCAAGGCAGCGGACAAGGAATTGAACGCGGTGTATCAACAGATCACCGGTCGTTTGAAGGACAACCCTGACAGCAAGAAGCTGCTAATGGGGGCGCAGCGAGCATGGATCGGGTTTCGCGATGCCGAGTGCAAGTTTTCGGCATCCGGGGTCGAAGGCGGAAGTGTTTATCCGTTGATCTACAGCAATTGCCTGACCGGTGTGACCAAGGTGCGAGTCGAGGCGCTGAAGCAATATTTGAAGTGCCAGGAGGGTGACATGAGTTGCCCGGTACCCGGGGCCTGATTTTGTAGTGGTTTCGGTCTTGCCGATAGTTTGTTGATTTCACACTTGGAGCACCTTCGGCGCGCTCGCCAGCAAGCCGACTCCCCGCACCATTACGAGTAATTGCTCGGAGCCGCAGCAGAGGAGGATGCCGCAGCAAGCGAATCAAAATTAATTATTGTAATCAGATAATTTTTAATCGAGAATTCGCTACCAAATTGCAACAACCAGGAATTTTCATGAGTACTCACATCAACGGATTGGCGCCGCAGCGCATGCATTGGATCGGGCTGCTGGCAGCAATTCTCGTCTGGGTTCTGGGTGTGACGGAGGTCGGCGGCAACGCGACGGTCTGGTTCTTCAAAAAGGATGAAATGCTGGCGGGCCTGCTCTATGCCTTTGCAGAAGGCTCGCCGCAACTGCTCGACCCGTTTGTCGAAGGCGCGCTGCTTGATCCCGACACCTGGCTGTCGTCAATGGTCACTGCGCTGATCGTTTTTCTGGATTTTCTGCCCGTTGTCCTGTCGGCTTACGCGTTATGGCTGACCGGGTTGTTTTTCTTGCGCTTGTCACGCGGCGAAACCTGGACCGATCGCAATATCGGCGTCCTGTGGCGAGTGGGAGTGCTGTGCATCGTTTCTCCGGCGGCCTACCCGCTGGTAGAGACTTTGCAAGGCCTGGCTTTGTCGATCGATCTGCCGCCGGGGGATCGCATTTTTCAGTTCTCGATCGGCCTGTCTTCCTCTTCTGCCTACGAAATAATCAAAGGCGTATTGCTCTGTTCGTTTTCAATTATCATGCGCGATGCAAAAGTACTCAGCGATGAGCAAAGTCAATACATATAGAACAACATAATGACCATTATCGTCCGCCTTGACGTTGTCATGGCCACGCAAAAAATTCGCTCGAAAGAGTTGGCCGCCCTGCTCGGGATCACCGAGGCCAATCTGTCATTGCTGAAAAACGGCAAAGTCAAAGGTGTGAAGATGGCAACTCTGGACAAGCTCTGCGCTGCGCTCGATTGCCAACCGGGCGATCTGCTGGAATACCAGAAAGACTGAGACTTTCCTCTGACGGCGAGTTGTTTATCGCAAGTCCCAATCGTTTAACTCTTATTCAATCCTTAGTTTCAAGGCGGCTTTGTCATGTCCCGTTATTTGTTATGCGCGCTGTTATTGCTGACAGCGTCACTCAGCGGCTGCGCCGCAAAACTAGACGTAGCACTCAATGCAATACCTGATCCGGACTATCAGTTCGACCGAAAGGCAACCGTACTGGTGACCTCGACCAACAGCGCCGATGAGAACGCACTGAATGCCCGCTATTATCTTCGCGACATGGTCAACGCAATGAAAGACAGGGGCTTCCAGGAGGTCTATACCGACGCCAGCCTGCCTGGAAATCATGCACCGATCAAAATGACCATCAGTCTCGATATCGGCAGCCGGCAAGTGTCTTACCGCTACACCGCCACCGACTATGGGCAAGTGCCAACCAGCACGACGACCGTGTGCAAGAACACCAAGAAAAAAGATGACCGACTGACCTGCACCAGTAAGCCCAATACGACCTATGGTCCGGTGGGAACTTCAGAGCGTATCGGCTACACCACTCTCAGTACGTTCATTGCCACCGCCCGCGATGAGGTGAGCAAACGCACGGTGTATCTGCTGCGGGCGTCGTCTTATAACGAGGACTGTCAGGCCGCCAAGGTCGAAGCGTTTCTGGTCGAGCAAGGCCTGCAGAACCTGAATTTTCAGGACCGCCTGCAACGCAACTACAGCGTCACGATGCCCGAGGGTTACAGCTGCAAATAGTCAGTTGCCCAAACGTCTGTCTCGACAGCTTCACAGCGCAGCCGATGTGAGCCGGCGCTGTGAAGCTGATCCAGGTTACACGTGCGGATCACCCGGCGGCTTGGCGGGCGCCGCATATTGCGGCTTGAGGTGGCCATCCTGATCCAGTAACCAGGCGTCCATGATCTGCCGCACCACAGGGCCGGCCACTCGACCACCGGCCTCACCGTTTTCGATCATCACCGAGATGGCGATCTTCGGATGCTCTGCCGGAGCAAAGCCGACAAACAAGGCATTGTCGCGATGCCGTTCCAGGGTTTTCTCGCGGTTGTAGCGCTCACCCTGCTTGATCGCGACCACTTGCGCAGTACCGCTCTTGCCGGCAATGCGGTACTGCGCACCGGCCGCTGCGGCGCGCGCGATACCCCGCGCGTCGTGCATCACCATCTGCATGCCGTGGTTGACCTGATCCCAGTCACGCGGGTTCTTCAGCAGGATGTTCGGCATCGGATGCTCGTCGACCGGCGCAACGCCATCGACCGTCTTCGCCAGGTGCGGACGGTTCCATACGCCCTTGTTGGCGATCAGTGCGGTGGCCTGAGCCAGTTGTAGCGGCGTGACCTGCATGTAGCCCTGCCCAATCCCGAGGATCACCGTTTCCCCCGGGAACCAGGCCTGACGGCGCGTGGCGCGTTTCCAGGCCTGAGACGGCATCAAACCGGGCGACTCTTCGAACATGTCCAGCGAGACTTTTTCGCCGAGGCCGAACATCGCCATGTAGTCGTGCAGGCGATCGATGCCGAGCTTGTGTGCCAGATCGTAGAAGTAGGTGTCATTGGAACGCATGATCGCTGCATCCATGTCCACCCAACCGTCGCCGCTGTGGTTCCAGTTGCGGTACTTGTGATCGAAATCCGGGAGTTGGTAGTAGCCTGGGTCAAAGACCCGGGTCTGCGGCGTCACGACACCGGCATCGAGGCCGGCGATTGCCACTTCCGGCTTGATGGTCGAGCCCGGCGCATAAAGGCCGCGCAACACACGGTTGAACAGCGGCCGGTCGATGGAATCGCGTAGCGCCGAGTATTCCTTGGAGCTGATGCCCGTGACGAACAGGTTTGGGTCGAAACTCGGATTGCTGACCATGGCCAACACTTCGCCGGTAGACGGGTCGAGAGCCACCACCGAGCCACGACGGTCGCCCAGTGCGGCTTCCGCAGCCTCCTGCAGTTTGACGTCGAGACTTAGAACGATGTTTTTGCCTGGGACCGGATCGGTGTGCTTGAGCACCCGCAATACTCGGCCCTGAGCGTTGGTCTCAACTTCTTCATAGCCAACATGACCGTGCAGTTGCGCTTCGTAGAAGCGTTCGATACCGGTTTTACCGATGGACTGCGTGCCACGGTACTCCACCGAATCAAGGGTCTTGGACTCTTTTTCGTTGATCCGGCCAACATAGCCGATCGAATGCGCGAAGTGCGTACCCAGCGGGTAGTGACGAACGAATTGTGGCTCGACATCCAGGCCCGGCAAACGAAATTCGTTGACCGCTAACACGGCGATCTGTTCTTCGGTCAGTTCATAGAACAGCGTCACTGGAGTAAATGGATGACGAGACTGCTTCATGGCCTTGTCGAAAACCGTGCGATCTTCGGCGGGCAAATGCAGCAGATTGATCACCTCGTCCAGCTCCTGATTGACATCAGTGGCGCGTTCACGAGTGATGATCAGATTGTAACTGGGACGGTTATCGGCGAGCAGCACGCCATTGCGGTCATAAATCAGGCCTCTTGTCGGCGGGATCGGCAAGACGTGGACGCGGTTATTTTCAGAAATGGTCGAGTGGTAGTCGTATTCAACTACTTGCAGGATGTACAGACGTACCACCAGCGCGCAGCTGATAGCAAAGACGAACAGAGCACAGGCGATCAACCGCTTGTTGACCAGGCGCGTCTCTTTTTCGTGATCCTTGATCGGGATGGGTTCAGGCATTTCTACAGCAACTCTTTGGCATAATTTGAGTGCCGATCCGTGGGCATGACATCAGTCCGTTAAAAACGAGCTGCACCATACCAAAAACCGAGTGGTCACTTCAGAAGGATTTTCCCCAATGGCAGTCCCTGCGACGGTTGGAACTCTCGTGTCGTCTGATTCTGACGAGAGAAGC
>NZ_AKJP02000009.1:0-118035 GCF_000282275.2 Pseudomonas sp. GM30
TGTTTTAGGGTGTTCTTAATGGCCGTGGCTGCGGCCTACGTGGGAGTGTTCGACCTCCGTCGCCACAACCCCGCCACTCACCTCCAGCCGCTGCAAGATCCCGCACTGATCCGCCCCCGGCCCTTCGCCACAGCGTTGGCGCAGGTCGAGCAGTTGTGTCTGCAACGCCAGCAACCCGTCAATCCGCGCTTTCACATGCTGGATGTGCTCGTCGATCAGCGTATTGACGCTTGCACACTGATCCTGCGGGCTGTCGCGCATGGCCAGCAGGCTGCGGATTTCTTCGAGGGTCATGTCGAGGGTGCGGCAGTTGCGGATGAAGGTCAGGCGTTCGGCATGAGCCTGGGTGTAGACGCGGTAGTTGCCGTCGCTGCGCGCCGGCTCCGGCAGGAGGTTTTCGCGCTCGTAATAGCGGATGGTTTCCACGGCGCAGTCGGTGAGTTTCGCCAGTTCGCCGATCTTCATGACGGCCATCTCCAAATGGGTGCTTGACCCTATAGTGGCTACAGGGTCTTTACTTGGCAACAGGCACCTTCATGGACGCGACCAATGAGCGATTCCCAGCACACCCACAAGCCCGGCGACGGGCACGATCATAGCCACAGCCATAAATTGCAGCCTGTGCATAAGCACGAACATGGCGGCGATTCCTGCTGCGGGTCGAAAGCCGCAGCATCGGCACCGGTTCATTCGCACGAAGATTCTTGCTGCTCGTCGACAGTCGCCGCGCCTGCGTTGGTGCAACTGAGCGAAAAGACCAGCGCTGACGCCCGCCTGAGCAGTTTCCGCATCGAAGCGATGGACTGCCCGACCGAGCAGACGCTGATCCAGAACAAACTCGGCAAACTGGCCGGCGTGCAGCAGCTGGAATTCAACCTGATCAATCGCGTGCTCGGCGTGACCCACAACCTGCCGGATACCGCACCGATCACCGAGGCGATCACCTCGCTGGGCATGCACGCCGAGCCATTGGAGGCGGGCGTCGAAGCCCCGGCCTCGGCCCCGGTGAAAAAACACTGGTGGCCCTTGGCGTTGTCCGGCGTCGGCGCACTGGCGGCGGAAGTGATCCACTTCACCAACGCCGCGCCGACCTGGGTGGTGGCGATCATTGCGCTGGTGTCGATCCTCAGCGGCGGCCTGACCACCTATAAAAAGGGCTGGATCGCCCTGAAGAACCGCAACCTCAACATCAACGCGCTGATGAGCATCGCGGTGACCGGTGCGGTGTTCATCGGGCAGTGGCCGGAAGCGGCGATGGTGATGTTCCTGTTCACCGTGGCCGAGTTGATCGAGGCGCGCTCGCTGGATCGTGCGCGCAACGCCATCAGCGGCCTGATGCAGATGACCCCGGAACAGGCCACGGTTCAGCAGGCCGATGGCAACTGGATCGAACAAGAGGTCAAAAGCGTCGAACTCGGTGCCCGTGTGCGGGTAAAACCCGGCGAGCGTATTGCGCTGGACGGTGAAGTGGTCAGCGGCAGTTCGACCATCGATCAAGCGCCGATCACCGGTGAAAGCCTGCCGGTGGAGAAAACCATCGGCGATAAAGTCTTCGCCGGCACCATCAACCAGGCCGGTTCGCTGGAATACTCGGTGACTGCGGCGGCGAACAACTCGACCCTGGCGCGGATCATCCACGCCGTCGAACAGGCTCAGGGGGCGCGGGCGCCGACGCAGCGCTTCGTCGATCAATTCTCGAAAATCTACACCCCGGTGGTGTTCGTGCTGGCGCTGGCCGTGGCGATCATTCCGCCGCTGTTCATGGGCGCGGCGTGGTTCGACTGGATCTACCGTGCGCTGGTGTTGCTGGTGGTTGCCTGTCCGTGCGCGCTGGTGATCTCCACCCCGGTGACCATCGTCAGCGGCCTCGCGGCAGCGGCGCGCAAGGGCATTCTGGTCAAGGGTGGCGTGTACCTGGAGGGCGGCTTCAAGCTCGATTATCTGGCGCTGGACAAAACCGGCACCATCACCCACGGCAAACCGGTGCAGACCGATTACCTGTCGCTCGACCCGACCGCTGACGCCACAGCCCCGGCCATTGCTGCCGCGCTGGCCGGGCGTTCCGATCACCCAGTGTCGCTGGCGATCGCCAATGCGGCTGTGGATAAAAACCTCACCGTACTCAGTGTGGATAACTTTGAAGCGCTGGCGGGTCGCGGTGTGAAAGGCCAAGTCAACGGCCAGACCTATCACTTGGGCAACCACCGTCTGGTCGAAGAGTTGGGCCTGTGCTCGCCGCAACTCGAAGAGAAGCTGTTTGCGCTGGAGAAACAGGGCAAATCCGTGGTGTTGCTGCTCGACAGTTCCGGCCCGTTGGCGCTGTCTGCCGTGGCCGACACAGTCAAGGAAAGCAGCCGCGAAGCGATCCGCCAGTTGCACGCCCTCGGGGTGAAAACCCTGATGCTCACCGGCGATAACGTGCACACCGCACAAGCCATTGCGGCGCAAGTCGGCATCGACCAGGCCAAGGGCGACTTGTTGCCGACCGACAAGCTGCAAGCCATTGAAGCGCTTTATGCACAGGGTCATCGGGTCGGCATGGTCGGCGACGGCATCAACGATGCCCCGGCGCTGGCGCGGGCCGAAATCGGTTTCGCCATGGCGGCGGCCGGCACCGACACCGCGATTGAAACCGCCGATGTCGCCCTGATGGACGACGATCTGCGCAAGATCCCGGCGTTCATCAGCCTGTCGCGCAATACCGCCAGCATCCTGAAACAGAACATCGCCTTGGCACTGGTGATCAAGGCGATCTTTCTTGGGGTAACCTTCGCCGGACTCGCCACCATGTGGATGGCGGTGTTCGCCGACATGGGCGTGAGCCTGCTGGTGGTGTTCAACGGTTTGCGCCTGCTGCGCAAATAAACGATGAGGGATGGTTGTGCTGAGTGCCGAGCTGAAAGCGTTTTACATGGTCGCCCGCCTGGGCAGCATCACGCTGGCGGCGAAAAAGCTCGGCCTCAGCCAACCCACCGTGACCACGCAGATCCGCAACCTGGAAAGCCACTATTCGGTGGAGCTGTTCTACCGTGGCGGTCGGCGCCTGAGTGTCAGCGACGAAGGCGCGCGGCTGCTGCCGATGGTCAAGGCGCTGTTGCAGCAGGAGGCCGACATCGAGTTCTTCCTGCGCAACAGCGGTCAGGTGCAGGGCACGTTGCGCATCGCTGCCACTGCGCCGTATTACATCCTCGATCTGGTGAAGACCTTCCGCGAGCGTCTGCCACAGGTGGAAGTGTCGGTGGAAATCGGCAACTCGCAGCAGGTGCTCGAAGCGCTGGAGGATTACCGGGTGGATGTCGCGGCATCGTCGCAGTTGCTTGAGGATGCGCGCTTGATTCGCCGGGTATTGGGTAGCGATCCGCTGGTGCTGGCGGTGCATCGCAACCATCCGCTGGCGGCGCAGGAGCATGTGGCGTTGAGTGCGCTGGCCGGGCATACGTTGTTGATGCGCGAGTCGGGCTCGACCACCCGCCGTTTGACCGAGGAGTTGCTGCAAAGCGCCGGGGTCAGTTTCGGGCCGCTGCTGGAGATCGGCAGCCGCGAGTCGATCCGCGAGGCGGTGCTGCGCAATATCGGCATCAGCATCATTGCCCGCCAGGAAGTACCGCATGATCCGCAATTGCGGGTGCTGACCATCGAGAATGCGCCGCAGATTCCCGAGTATCTGTATTGCCTCAAGGAGCGCAAGGGGGCGCGGTTGCCGGCGGCCTTCCTCGGCTTGGCTCAGGAAATGTCCCCGGCCTGATTTCTTCACTGCTCGAACTGGCCCCATCGCTGGCAAGCCAGCTCCCACAGGTATTTCAGGTGTTCACAAAATCTGCATTCACTGAAGATCCTTGTGGGAGCTGGCTTGCCAGCGATGAGGCCAGACCAGGCAACACATGACTTGAGGCCTGAACCAAAATCCCCGAATACCACTATCAGCCGTTTTTGCCTCACTGCCACATGACGGACGCATTACAACTCTAGGATTGGCCCCATCTGCTTGATGAGGTCTGTCCATGAATCCTGCCATCGCAACTGCCCTGACCAACCCCGGCGCGCCGCTGAAAGTGCGCGGCGTGCAGAAGCGCTTCGGCGCGTTCACCGCGCTGGATAATGTCTCCCTCGATGTCGCCGCCGGTGAGCTGGTGTGCCTGCTCGGCCCGTCGGGCTGCGGCAAGACCACGCTGCTGCGCTGCATCGCCGGGCTGGAGAAGCAGGACTGCGGCGAGTTGTACCTCGGTGATCGCGATGTCTCGCACCTCGCGCCGCAAGCCCGGGACTACGGCATCCTGTTCCAGTCCTACGCGCTGTTCCCCAATCTGACGGTCGAAGCGAACATTGCCTACGGCCTCGCCGGCAGTGGTCGCGACGAAGTGCGCCGTCGTGTCGGGCAGATGCTGGAACTGGTCGGCCTCAGCGGCAGTGAGAAAAAGTACCCGGGCCAACTGTCCGGCGGCCAGCAACAGCGAGTCGCGCTCGCCCGGGCCTTGGCCCCGGCGCCGTCGCTGCTGTTGCTCGATGAACCGATGTCGGCGCTGGACGCTCGAGTGCGCGAGCATCTGTGCACCGAACTGCGCCAACTGCAGCGCAACCTCGGCATCACCACCCTGATGGTCACGCACAATCAGGACGAAGCCATGCTGATGGCCGACCGCATCGCCGTGATGCACAACGGCCGCGTCGAGCAGTACGCTACCCCGCAGGAAATCTACAACCGCCCGGCCACGCCGTTCGTGGCCGAGTTCGTCGGGCAGGGTAACTGGCTGCCGTTCCAGCGCAGCAGCGCCAGTCACGCCCGGGTTGGCGGGATGGATGTGCGTCTGGCCGATGGCAGCGTCAGCGGCGCCTCGGGCCGACTGTTCTGCCGCCCGGAAGCAATCAGCGTCAATCCGTTGGTGCACGAAGAGAACCTGTTCCCGGCGAAAGTCCGTGAGATCACCTTTCTCGGCAATCGCTGCCGCATGAGCTTCGAGCTCGACCAATTGCCGGGCCACGCGCTGCTCGCTGAACTGGCGCCGGAAGCCATGCCGCGCCTCGGTGCCCAGCAGATCATGGTCGCCTTGCCACCGCGCAGCCTGCAGGTGTTTGCCTGATGAGCGCGAACATCGCACTGCCGCTACCGCACAAGCAGGCGCGGCGAGTGTCCGGGGCCGAGGTCGGTGACCGGATCTTCGTCCTCGGCGGCAAACTCCTGCTGCTGTTACTGCTCGGTGTCGCTGTGCTGCTGCCGTTGCTGGCGATCTTCTGGCGTGGCTTCAGCAGCGAGGCCGGGCAGGGCGGTGGCTGGCTCGCCGCCAAGGAGCTGGTGAGCAGCGAGAATTTCCACTGGCTGCTCGGCAACAGCCTGAAGGTTTCCCTCAGCGTTGCGGCCATCGTCGTACCGCTGGCCTACCTGTTTGCCTACGCTCTGCAACGCACACTGATTCCGGCCAAGGGCATCTGGCGCGGGATCTCCCTGCTGCCGTTGATGGCGCCGTCGATGCTGCCGGGGATTGCACTGGTCTATCTGTTCGGCAACCAGGGCATGTTGCGCGGGCTGCTCTCGGACAACATCTACGGGTTCTGGGGGATTGTGCTGGGCGAGGTGATCTACACCTTTCCCCATGCGTTGATGATTCTGTTGTCGGCGCTGTCGCTGGCGGATGCGCGGCTGTTCGATGCGGCGTCGAGCATGGGCGCCAGTCCGGCCAAGGCTTTCCGCAGCATCACCTGGCCGGCGACCCGCCAGGCGGTATTCGCCGCGTTCTGTCTGGTGTTCACCCTGACCATCACCGATTTCGGCGTGCCGGTGGTGGTCGGTGGCGACTATCAAGTGCTGGCGCTGGAAGCCTACAAAGCCGTGGTCGGCCAGCAGCAATTCGGGCGCGGCGCGCTGATCGGCATGGTGCTGTTGCTGCCGGCGCTGTTCAGCTTTGGGGTCGATGCCTGGCTGCGTCGTCGTCACGGCGACTCCATGAGCGGCCGCGCCCAGGTGTTCAAACCAGCGCCGTCGAAATTGCGCGATGCCTGCTATCTGGCGATTGTCCTGTTGATCAGCGCGGCTTTGCTGTTGGTGTTCGGCATGGCGGTGTTCTCCTCGCTGGTGAAGTTCTGGCCGTACAACCTGTCGCTTTCGCTCAATCACTACCAGTTCAACGAGACTGCCGGCGGTGGCTGGCTGGCCTACGGCAACAGCTTGAAGATGGCGCTGGGCACGGCGCTGATTGGCAGCGTGCTGATCTTCACCGGCGCTTACCTGATGGAGAAAACCCGCAGCCAGCGCGGCCTCAACCTGACGTTGCGCATGCTCAGTTTCATCCCGATGGCAGTGCCGGGGCTGGTGCTCGGTCTGGGTTACGTCTTCTTCTTCAATCTCAGCGGCAACCCGCTGCATGTGCTGTACGGGACCATGACCCTGCTGATCGTCTGCACCATTGCTCACTATTTGACCACCGCACAAATGACCGCGACCACCGCGCTGCGTCAGCTCGACGCCGAGTTCGAAGCCGCCGCGCTGTCGCTCAAGGCGCCGCTGTACCGCCACTACCTGCGCGTCACCGTGCCGATCTGCCTGCCGGCGCTGCTGGATATCGTGCGCTATTTGTTCGTTTCGGCGATGACCACTGTGTCCGCAGCGATCTTCCTCTACAGCCCCGACACCATCCTCGCGGCGGTCGCGGTGCTGAACATGGACGACGCCGGCAACGTCGGCGGCGCGGCGGCGATGTCGACCCTGATTCTGTTCACCTCGGCAGGCGTGTCCTTGCTGCTGGCGTGGGCTTCGCGCGGCTTGCTGCGCCGTTCCCAGGCCTGGCGGCAAACCGCGCCCGGTCACTGATTGACGACTTATCCCTACAGCCTCAACTCACCGACAGGAAAACGATCATGTTCAAGCCTATGGCCCTGGCCGCTGCTGTGCTCGCTACTTTCAGCCTGAATGCCTTCGCGGCAAAAACCGAGTTGACGGTGTACACCGCCCTCGAAGCCGAGCAACTGACCGCTTACAAAGCCGCGTTCGAAAAGGCCAACCCGGACGTCGAGATCAAGTGGGTGCGCGATTCCACCGGGATCATCACTGCCAAACTGCTGGCCGAGAAGGCCCGTCCACAGGCTGACGCGGTGTGGGGCCTGGCCGCGTCGAGCCTGGCGATCCTCGATCAGCAGGGCATGCTGCAAAGCTACGCACCGAAGGATCTGGGCAAGATCGGCGCGAACTACCGCGACGCCGCCAACCCGCCAGCCTGGGTCGGCATGGACGTGTGGGCCGCGACCATCTGCTTCAACACCGTCGAAGCCGAGAAGCAGGGCTTGAGCAAACCGGTGAGCTGGCAGGATCTGACCAAGCCTGAGTACAAGGGCAAGATCGTCATGCCGAACCCGGCGTCGTCCGGCACCGGTTTCCTCGACGTCAGCGCCTGGCTGCAAACCTTCGGCGAGAAGCAAGGCTGGGCCTACATGGACGGTCTGCACCAGAACATCGGCCAATACGTTCACTCCGGTTCCAAGCCCTGCAAACTGGCGGCGGCAGGCGAATTCCCGATCGGCATTTCCTTTGAGTATCCAGCCGTACAGCTGAAGCGCCAGGGCGCGCCGCTGGACATCATTCTGCCGAAGGAAGGCCTGGGCTGGGAGATCGAAGCCACAGCGGTGATCAAAGGCACGCCGCATGCAGACGCGGCGAAGAAACTCGCGGACTTCTCCGCCAGCGCCGAGGCGATGGACCTGTACAAGGAGAATTTCGCGGTGCTTGCGCAGCCGGGCATTGCCAAACCACAGACCGAACTGCCGGCCGACTACGAGCAGCGTCTGATCAAGAACGACTTCGCCTGGGCCTCGAAAAACCGCGACGAGATCCTCACCGAGTGGCGCAAGCGGTATGACGGCAAGTCCGAGAAAGTCGTTGCGAAATAGCCGACTCACACAGCCTGTGGCGAGGGAGCTTGCTCCCGCTGGAGCGCGAAGCGGTCCCAAATTCTGCAAACGAGTAGTGTCAGGCACTGCGCACCTGCTGAATTTACGACTGCTGCGCAGCCGAGCGGGAGCAAGCTCCCTCGCCACACAAGCGGGATTGCTTTTATGACCCAACACAAAGACCTGCTGATCGTCGGCGCCGGCATCCTCGGCCTGTCCCACGCCTACGCCGCCGCCAAACGCGGCCTCAAGGTCAGCGTTTTCGAACGCACCGCCACGCCCCTCGGCGCTTCGGTGCGCAACTTCGGTCAGGCGCTGGTCACCGGCCAGCCGCCGGGCCCGATGCTTGAACTGGCCAAGGCCAGCCGCGAGATTTGGGGTGACTGGGCACAACTCGCCGGTCTTAAGATCAAGCGCAACGGCTCGTACCTGTTCGCCCGCACGGAAGCCGATGAACACCTCCTCGAAGCTTTCTGTAACGGCCGCGCCGTGGAGCACGGTTACAACGTGGCCTTGCTGCGCGGCGCCGCACTGCGTGATCTGTACCACGGCCAGTTCAGCCACCATCGCGCGGCGTTGCACGGCCTGGACGATCAACAGCTGTACTCGCGCGAAGCAATCCCCACGTTGATCGACTACCTACGCCGCGACCTCGGCGTCGAGTTTCACTTCTCGACGCTGGTGCGTGACGTCGAACCCGGGCGCCTGCACAGCACTGCCGGCAGTTACACGGCGAAGCAGATCATCGTCTGCTCCGGCCACGATTATCAGACCCTGCTGGCCGAGCCAATTGCCGCGCTCGAGCCGCAGATCTGCCGCCTGCAAATGCTCCGCGCCAAACCGCAAATCGAGCTGAATCTGCAACACGCCTTGCTCACCGGTTTGAGCTGCGTGCACTACGGCGCCTTCGCCGATTTGCCGCAAGCGTCGGCGGTGCAGGCGCAAATCCTGCGCGAGCAGCCGCACCTGCACGACAACGGCATTCACCTGCTGATCAGCCCGACGCCGTATGGCGAGCTGATCATCGGCGACTCGCACCATTACGGCATCGATCCGTCGCCGTTCAACGCCGAGCAGGTCGACAACTGGATGCTCGAACTGGCCGAGCACACGCTGGGCTGCAAGGTGCAAGTGGTCGAGCGCTGGCAGGGCGTCTATGGTGCACGGGGGCCGGGGCCGTTTTCGTTGCTGCGCCCGGCCCCGGGGCTGAGTGTGGCGTTGATGCACACCGGCGTCGGCATGAGCGTCGGCCCGGCACTGGCCGAGCGCAATGTCGCGCAGTGGCTGGAGGAAATCTGATGGCGGATCAGCAACAGGTCGTCGACCGAATGTTCGACTTGTACGAACGCTTTGGCACCCGCGATTACATCGGCGAGCCGGTGTCGCAGATCGAGCACATGTCTCAGGCAGCGCAGTTGGCGATGGCTGAAGGCTTTGATGATGAAGTGGTGCTGGCGGCGTTCTTTCATGACATCGGTCATTTATGTGTCGAAGGTGTCGAGAACATGGGCGGTTATGGCGTGGTCAGCCATGAGCGGTTGGGTGCGGATTATTTGCGTGAGGCGGGATTCAGTGAGCGCCTGGCGCGGCTGGTGGAATATCACGTGCAGGCCAAGCGGTACCTTACGTTGCGTGAGCCGGGGTATTTCGAGCGTTTGAGTGAAGCGAGTCGCCGAACCCTGGAATATCAGGGTGGGATGATGAGCGAGGCCGAAGCGGATGCATTTGAACGCGATCCGTTGTGTGCCGTGAGTTTGCGCATGCGTCAGTGGGATGAGTTGGCCAAGGAGATGGGGGTGCCGGTGATGGAGTTGGGTTTGCTGAAGGAGAAAGCGCTGCGGCTGCTGGCGGTTTAAGCCGTGGCACCGAGTCGTACCCTTCGCGAGCAAGCTCGCTCCCACATTGGATCGTGGTCAGAACACAAAACCCTGTGGGAGCGAGCTTGCTCGCGAAGGGGCCGGTTCAGGCGCTACAAATCTGCAGCCAGAAACTCAATCTGCTCCTGCCGCTCCGCCTGATTCAACTTCGCATGCGGATTGAGTGAAGACCACTGCGGATGCGCCCGCGCCTTGCTCAGCGCATCCGGCAACTTGCCCTCGCGCCAGGTCTTGTCCTGCGGGGTGGCGACCTGAACCGCGTCCATGGCCGCATGTCCGCGCTGATCGAGCGCCAGCAACAACTGCCGCTGACGCAGCGCCAACAACCGCAGCACCCCGTCATCCACGGTCAACTCCCGCTGGCCCTTGATCTTGCCGAGCAGGCGGCTGCCATAACTGCGCGCAGTCTGTAGCGCGCCGCCGGCAATCGCACCGGCCAATGCCGCCGCACCGAGGGTAATCCCGCCCACCAGCAAATCCACGCCAGCCCCGGCTGCAGCGCCTGCTGCAATTCCGCCGCCAACACGCACGCCGAGTTGCTTCAGGGTTTCCGGGTTGAACAAGTCATCGCCCCAACGTCCATCCAGCAGCGGCAAGTCACTGGCCGCCGCGTCCTGCGGGCGAAACGCGTAGAGCTTGAGCAACGCCTCGACGCATTTCTGTTCGCGCTGACGCACGGCTTTGCGCAGTTCGCTGATCGCTTGCTGTTCCTGCTCGGCCTCGCTGACCACACTGCGCCGGCACGCCGCGCAATCGATCAGCAGTTCAGCGATCAGGCGCGCCGCACTTTGCTGGCGGGCAAGACGCTGGGCCTGTTGATCGGCGATCAGACGTTCCAGTTGCGGACGGGCGTTTTCCAAGAGCAGCGCGAGGCTTTCGTACAGGCGCCGCTCGCCATCTTCCGGCGGCGCCACGCTGTCGAAGCGCACCAGCGCATGCAGGCCAAGCCGCGCCAACGCTTCGCGCCAATCCGGCTCGCGATGATTGGCGCTGCTGACGAAGTTCAGCACCGGCAGCAGTGGTTTGCCGCAACTGGCCAGCACTTCCAGTTCGTCGCGATATTTGGCCAGCACCGGTTCGCGGGCGTCGATCACATACAGACCGGCGTCAGAGGCGAGCAGTTGCCGCAGCACTTTGGCTTCCTGTTCGAAACGCTGGCGCGCTTCGCTGCCGTCGAGAAACCGCGCCAATCGCGCCGGGCCGTCGAGGCGTTCGCCGGGGCGCTCCAGACGCTCGAGGAAATCCAGCAGGGCGATGGCGTCTTCCAGCCCCGGCGTGTCGTACAGATCGAGCAGCGGCTCGCCGTCCACCGACAACCGCGCACCCTCGACATGTCGGGTGGTGCTCGGCCGGTGCGAGACTTCGCCGAAGCCGACGTCGCGGGTCAGGGTGCGCAGCAGCGAGGTCTTGCCGACGTTGGTGTGGCCGACCACCGCGAGTTTCAGCGGGGCTTTGCGGGCATCAGTCATGACCGTTCTCCAGCCAGTTCATCGGCGCGCAATCGGCGAACGGCAGCTCCAGTTGTTGCAACGCCACGTGCCAGTCGCCGAGGCGGGCGCTGTCCAGCGCTTCACCGGGCGGTGCTTGCAGCAGCCAGACGCGGGTGGCGCTGGCGTTGCGCGCCAGTTCGGCGATCAGCGCGAGGCTGCCGCGATCCGGTGAGCGCCGTGGATCGCAGGCGATCAGCAGGCGCGCCGGGGGGAAACGGCTGAGTTGTTCGAGCAGCTTGTGCCTTGATTCGCGGCTGTCGAGGATCCCGGCGTTGCTCACGGTTTTCGGCAGGACCGGTGGCCATGGGCGCTGATCGTCGAGTTCGATGGCCACCAGCAGGGCGCCGTCGCTGGCGTGTTCGCTGACGCTGCTTTCGACACGATGCAATTGCTCCGGCGCGGCGTCGTTGATGCCGAGACGCTCGCTGGTTGGCATCAGCCGTTCACGCAACTGGGCGTAACCGGGCAGGTTCAAGTCCAGGGTCAGCGCGGCTTTGCCGCGACTCCAGCGCCAGAAGCACAGCAGCGCCAGCAGCAGGCGCGGCAGCACGCCGTAGATCACCAGCACGCCGACCAGCCAGGTTGCCCAGGCCTGGCGTGCGCTTTCGATATCCAGCGCTGCGCCGCCACTGGCGCGGATCATCTCCACGGTCGGCACGTTGAAGCCGAGCAGTGCCGGCAGCGCGCCGAGGGCTTGGGTCAGGTTGATGAAAGTGTCAGCGCTGAGGATTGTGGTTTCCCAGACGAAGCCGTAGCGCCGGGTCGCCATCAGCGTCAGCAACAGCACCAGTGCGCTGAGCATCGCCAGCAACCACAGGACATTGACCAGTGTGCCAAGTGCCCAGCGATTGAGTTTCCTTCGTTGCAACATCAGCAGCAGGGCCGGTGCCAGTTGCGCAGCTTTCGCGTCACGGGCCAGTTTTTCGCTGAGCCACAACCACAAGCGCCCGAGGGTGGCGCCGTGTTCACCGGCAAAGATCAGCCCCAGCGCCCAGCTCAGCAGCAGAATCAGGTTCAGCCCGAGCAGGCTGCCTAGGGCCCAGAACACATTGACCGGCGTCTGGCTCAGCGCGGCGAAGGCCAGACCGGCGCCACTCAGCAGCGCGAAAATCACCAGCAGCACCAGCGCCAGACGCGCGCCTTGCAGCCAGTGCCTGAGTGCTGCGCTCAGCCCGTCGCGCTCGGCCAGCCACACGGCGCGGCGCTGAATACGGCCCGGCAGATCGCCGCCGGCCGTGCGGGCCAGACGATTGGCTTCCAGATCTTCCAGGGGACCTGCGTGTTCTTCGCGCAGGCGGATGGTTTCCGTCAACCAGAGGTTTTGCAGTGGAGTCAGTTCAGTCACGCGCCATTCCGTTGCTCGATTGAGCAGTGAGCATAACCGCTGTGGCGCTTATCGGGTCAAGCGAGGCTCTGGTATCCTCGCCGGCATGACTAAATCACTTCCCCTCAGCCTGATCGCAGCCCTCGGTGAAAACCGTGTGATCGGCGTCGACAACAGCATGCCCTGGCACCTGCCGGGGGACTTCAAATACTTCAAGGCCACGACCCTTGGCAAGCCGATCATCATGGGCCGCAAGACCTGGGATTCCCTCGGCCGTCCGCTGCCGGGGCGCTTGAACATCGTGGTCAGCCGTCAGCCAGATCTGCTGCTGGAAGGGGCGGAAGTGTATCCATCGCTGGAAGCCGCCGTGGTGCGCGCCGAGGAGTGGGCGAAAGCGCAGGGCGTCGATGAGTTGATGCTGATTGGCGGCGCGCAGTTGTATGCACAGGGGCTGGCGCAGGCGGATCGTTTGTATCTGACCCGAGTGGCGCTGAGCCCGGAAGGCGATGCGTGGTTTCCGGAGTTCGATCTGAACCAGTGGAAGCTGGTGTCGAACGTGCCGAATCCGGTTGAGGGCGACAAGCCTGCGTACAACTTCGAGGTCTGGGAAAAGGCTTAATTAACCTGTGGCGAGGGAGCTTGCTCCCGCTGGCCTGCGCAGCAGGCCCAAGATGTTGGGGTCGCTTCGCAACCCAGCGGGAGCAAGCTCCCTCGCCACAAGACTGTGTTGCTGTCAGGCCTGAGCAAGCTCCGCATGCTCATCCGCGTCCAGCAGTTCTTTATCGGTCTGCTGCATCACCTGGCTGGTAATTGCACCGGCGGTGATCGAACCACTTACGTTCAACGCCGTACGACCCATGTCGATCAGCGGCTCAACCGAAATCAGCAGCGCCACCAGTGACACCGGCAAGCCCATCGCCGGCAGCACGATCAGTGCGGCAAACGTCGCGCCGCCACCGACCCCGGCCACACCGGCCGAACTCAAGGTCACAATCGCCACCAGCGTCGCGATCCACAGCGGATCCAGCGGGTTGATGCCCACGGTTGGCGCCACCATCACCGCCAACATTGCCGGGTACAGACCGGCGCAACCGTTCTGGCCGATGGTCGCACCGAACGAGGCGGCGAAACTGGCGATCGACTGCGGAATCCCCAGACGACGGGTCTGCGCTTCGATGCTCAGCGGAATGCTCGCCGCGCTGGAGCGGCTGGTGAACGCGAACGTCAGCACCGGCCAGATCTTGCGGAAGAAACGCAGCGGGCTGATCCCGGCGGCCGACACCAGCAGGCCATGCACGACAAACATCAGGCCCAGGCCGAGGTACGAGACCACGACGAAACTGCCGAGCTTGATGATGTCCTGCAGGTTGGAACCGGCGACCACTTTGGTCATCAGCGCCAGCACGCCGTACGGGGTCAGCTTCATCACCAGACGCACCAGACGCATCACCCAGGCTTGCAGGGTGTCGATGGCGTTGATCACTTTCTGACCTTTTTCGACGTCATCCTTGAGCAGTTGCAGCGCAGCAACCCCCAGGAACGCAGCGAAGATCACCACGCTGATGATCGAGGTCGGCTTGGCCCGGGCCAGATCGGCGAACGGGTTCTGCGGAATGAACGACAGCAGCAGCTGCGGCACATTCAGGTCGGCGACCTTGCCGGCGTAGTCGGTCTGAATGGTTTGCAGACGGGCCATTTCCTGCGTGCCGGCGACCAGGCCTTCGGCGGTGAGGCCGAACAGGTTGGTCAGGCCGATACCGATCAGCGCCGCGATCGCGGTAGTGAACAGCAGGGTGCCGATGGTCAGGAAGCTGATCTTGCCCAGCGACGAGGCGTTGTGCAGGCGCGCCACCGCGCTGAGGATCGAGGCGAACACCAGCGGGATCACGATCATTTGCAGCAGCTGCACGTAGCCGTTGCCGACCAGATCGAACCAGCCGATCGAGGCTTTCAGTACCGGGTTGCCGGCACCGTAAACAGTGTGCAGGGCGACGCCGAACGCTACGCCGAGCACCAGCGCGAGCAGGACTTTTTTCGCCAGGCTCCACGTCGTGTGGCGGGTTTGCGCCAGACCGAAGAGCAGGGCGAGGAACACCAGCAGATTGAGGATCAGCGGCAGATTCATGAAGACTCCGATAAGACTTGTGCCAGTCGCATTCTTGGGCAACTGCGAACCGGCAAGCCTAACAGTTTGATTTCCAATGAATTAATACCGAAATCGCAGGTTGTCCGTCGTTTTTGGAATAAGCGCTTGTCGCTCTCGGCAATGCAACTGGCGTTGAGGAGACGTAAGCGGTCGCTGACAGACGAGGACTGTCACACTTATTTGTTAGCGTCGATGTCTTTCAGTCAGGGAGAAAACGCCGATGAAGTTCGCACCGAAAATGCTCGCTGTGGTTCTTGGATTGGGCTTGGCCGCTCATGCATTCGCCACCGACCTGAAGCACTGGCCGGCGGATCAGGCCAAGGCACTCGACGCGATGATCGCGGCCAACGCCAACAAGGGTAACTACGCGGTGTTCGACATGGACAACACCAGTTACCGCTATGACCTTGAAGAGTCGTTGCTGCCGTTCATGGAAAACAAGGGCCTGCTCACCCGCGACAAACTCGATCCCTCCCTGAAACTGATGCCGTTCAAGGACACTGCTGACCACAAGGAAAGCCTGTTCAGTTACTACTATCGCCTGTGCGAAGTCGACGACATGGTCTGCTACCCGTGGGTAGCGCAGGTGTTCTCCGGCTTCACTCTCAAGGAACTCAAGGGCTACGTCGATGAGCTGATGGCGTCGGGCAAACCGGTGCCGGCCACTTACTACGAAGGCGATGTGGTGAAGAAACTCGACGTCAACCCGCCGAAGATCTTCACCGGCCAGCAAGAGCTGTACAACAAGCTGATGGAGAACGGCATCGAGGTCTACGTGATGACCGCCGCTTCCGAAGAACTGGTGCGCATGGTCGCGGCCGATCCGAAGTACGGTTACAACGTCAAACCGCAGAACGTGATCGGCGTGACCACGTTGCTGAAGAACCGCGAAACCGGCGAACTGACCACTGCGCGCAAACAGATCACCGCCGGCAAGTATGACGAGAAGGCCAACCTCGGCCTCGAACTGACCCCGTACCTGTGGACCCCGGCGACCTGGATGGCCGGCAAGCACGCGGCGATCCTGACCTATATCGATGAGTGGAAAAAACCGGTACTGGTGGGTGGCGATACCCCGAGCAGCGACGGCTACATGCTGTTCCACGATGTGGATGTGGCCAAGGGTGGCATTCACCTGTGGGTCAACCGCAAGGACAAATACATGACCCAGCTCAACGGCATGATGGCCAAGCATGCAGCGGCGCAGGCCAAGGAAGGATTGCCGGTGACGGCGGACAAGAACTGGGTGATCGTCAAGCCCGAGGAAATTCAGTAAGACCGAGTCGCTCCGATCGCGAGCAGGCTCACTCCTACAGGGGAACGCATTTCAATTGTAGGAGTGAGCCTGTTCGCGATGGGGGCCTCATGCTCACCAACAATTTCAGCCAAGCAAAAAAATGCCCCGCACTCAGGCGGGGCATTTTTGTGTTCGACGCTTGAAGCTTACAGCCCGTCGAGCATCGCCTTGTTACGCACCGCACCCTTGTCGGCGCTAGTCGCCAGCAGGGCGTAGGCCTTCAGCGCGGTGGTCACTTTGCGTGGACGTTGTTCGACCGGTTTCCAGCCTTTCTTGTCCTGCTCGACCCGGCGCGCAGCCAGTTCTTCATCGCTGACCAACAGGTTGATCGAGCGGTTCGGGATGTCGATCAGCACTTTGTCGCCGTCCTGCACCAGACCGATCGCGCCGCCGGCCGCAGCCTCTGGCGAAGCGTGGCCGATCGACAGACCGGAAGTACCGCCGGAGAAGCGACCGTCGGTGAGCAGTGCACAGGCTTTGCCCAGGCCTTTGGATTTCAGGTACGACGTCGGGTAGAGCATTTCCTGCATGCCCGGGCCGCCTTTCGGGCCTTCGTAACGAATGATGACGATGTCGCCTTCCTTCACTTCGTCGGCGAGGATGCCGCGCACGGCGCTGTCCTGGCTTTCGAAGATCTTCGCGTTGCCTTCGAAGACGTGGATCGACTCGTCGACGCCGGCGGTTTTCACCACGCAGCCATCAAGAGCGATGTTGCCGTACAGCACGGCCAGGCCGCCTTCTTTCGAATAGGCGTGTTCGAAGCTGCGGATGCAGCCGTTTTCACGGTCGTCATCCAGGGTTTCCCAACGGGTCGATTGACTGAAAGCGGTCTGGGTCGGGATGCCCGCCGGGCCGGCCTTGAAGAAGTGATGCACGGCTTCGTCGGTGGTCTGGGTGATGTCCCACTTGGCGATGGCTTCTTCCATGCTGCGGCTGTGCACGGTCGGCAGGTCGGTGTGCAGCAGGCCGCCACGGGCCAGGGAACCGAGGATGCTGAAGATGCCGCCAGCGCGGTGCACGTCTTCCATGTGGTACTTCTGGATGTTCGGCGCCACTTTGCACAGTTGCGGCACGCTGCGCGAGAGACGGTCGATGTCGCGCAGATCGAAATCGATCTCGGCTTCCTGGGCGGCAGCCAGCAGGTGCAGGATGGTGTTGGTCGAACCGCCCATGGCGATGTCGAGCATCATCGCGTTCTCGAACGCCTTGAAGTTGGCGATGTTGCGCGGCAGTACCGATTCATCGTTCTCGCCGTAGTAACGCTTGCACAGCTCGACGATGGTGCGGCCGGCCTGCAGGAACAGCTGCTCGCGGTCGCTGTGGGTGGCCAAGGTCGAACCGTTGCCCGGCAGTGCGAGACCGAGGGCTTCGGTCAGGCAGTTCATCGAGTTGGCGGTGAACATGCCGGAGCAGGAGCCGCAGGTCGGGCAGGCGCTACGTTCGTATTCAGCGACTTTCTCGTCAGAAGCGCTGGAGTCGGCGGCGATCACCATGGCGTCGACGAGGTCGAGGCCGTGGGAAGCGAGTTTGGTCTTGCCGGCTTCCATCGGGCCGCCGGAGACGAAGATCACCGGAATGTTCAGGCGCAGGGCGGCCATCAGCATGCCCGGGGTGATCTTGTCGCAGTTGGAGATGCAGACGATGGCGTCGGCGCAGTGAGCGTTGACCATGTATTCGACGGAGTCGGCGATGATCTCGCGGCTCGGCAGCGAATACAGCATGCCGTCGTGACCCATGGCGATGCCGTCATCCACGGCGATGGTGTTGAATTCTTTCGCGACGCCACCGGCACGTTCGATTTCCCGGGCAACCAGTTGACCGAGGTCCTTGAGGTGCACGTGGCCCGGCACGAACTGGGTGAAGGAGTTGGCAATGGCGATGATCGGCTTCTTGAAGTCGTCATCTTTCATCCCGGTGGCACGCCACAGTGCGCGGGCGCCGGCCATGTTGCGGCCGTGGGTGGATGTTTTCGAGCGGTAATCTGGCATGGAGCACTCCGGGCGGCTAATCAGGTATCAAAAGGGAGTGAGCTTCTATTGACGTCTGGAACACTCAGAAATGGCCGTGTGTCCTGGATGTTGCCGATGACTTTGCGGGATCGCCGCTTGCCTCAGCCTGAGCTCATAAACCCGCCGGGGGATGAATGGCGATGAATCAGCCGATTCTACACCGCTGGCGTCTGGAGGGAATGGCGCAAAGCATTGTTCCAGTGCCGACGGTGCGTGTGGCATGACGACCGGCAGGCTCAATCGCTGCCAGAGGGTGTGACGGCGCCGTTCTCGATGATGCTGGCGCGATGGCTGATCCGCTTGTTCAACGCCAGCGCGATGCAGCTGAGCAGGACAAAACAGTAGCCGAGGGTGGCTTGCAGGTTGCTTGGGCTCAGGCTGATCAAGGCGCTGATCAAGCCACCACAGATGAAAATGATCGTACTGCCTGCCGAAGCCGAGGTGCCGGCATTATCGGGAAACAGGCTCATGGCCCGCGACGTGGCTGCGGGGCGTGCGATGGTGGTGCCGGCGGTGCAGATCAACATCGGAATCAGCACCGTGGCCGCCGAGAGCGCAAGGTGCCTGGCCATGAACAGCATCACCAGCCCCGCCAGCAGAATCAGGCTCAGCCCGACCACCATTTGCTGTCCGGGCGAGATTCGCCGGCTCAACAGCGTGGCGACGATCCCGCCAGTGACATAGGCCGCACCGTAGATCAGCAGGATCAGCGAGAAGTCGTAGGCTGAGAGCTGCAATTGATCCATGAAGATCAGCGGCGAAATGACGATGAAAGAGAAGTGGCAGGCGAATGCGAAAGCCGAAATCAACCAGTAGCCGACGAACTCGAAATCCCCCAGCACCCGTCGATAGGCGCGGAGAAAGTTGAGCGGTGTAGCTTTGACGGCGGGCCGACCACCCTCCAGAAACAGCCAGGCCTTGAGCAACACCACCACTGCCAGAGCGATGAACAGCCAGAAACTGCCACGCCAGCCCAGGGTCGCCTGCAGAAAGGTGCCGGCCAGCGGTGAGATCGAGATAAAGATCCCCGATGCCGTGACCATCAGGATCCGCAGACGATCACGCTCGGCGCCCTCGAACAGATCCTGCACCAGCGCCTGTGACAGGACGAAACAGCCACAACCGATGGCCTGCACGATGCGAAAGGTCATGAACAGCATGTAGTCACTGGTCATTACACAACCGATGGCGCCGAGGATCGAGACAGCCATGCCGGCGAGCAACAAGCCCTTGCGCCCGATAACGTCGGACAACGGCCCGATCAACAGTTGGGCAAAGGCGATGCCCACGGCGAACAGGCTGATCGACAGGGCAATGTCGGTCGGGGTGCTGGCGAAGTGTTCGGCCAGCGCCGGGAACGACGGCAGCAGGACGTCCAGCGGAAACACCCCCAGCAGCACCATGGCCAAAAGCAGGCTGATCGCCCCGCGTCGTTGTCGAGTCGTTACCACCGTTCTTCCTTCAAGCATCGATCAGTCCTGCCTTGGCGAAAAGTTTGCGGTTGTTGGGTAGCGCGAAGAATCCGGCTTTTTCGAGTGCAGCAAGCGTAGCCGTGGCTCCGGATCGGGCACGCTGGCGGCTGGCCGCTTCGTTGGTCAGGCTGTCGAGGATTTCCTTGATTGCGCCTTCGCCAATGCCGGCACGGCGCAGGCTTTGGTGCAGCCATTGCTCGTCGACTTCGAAGAAGGTCGCCAGGGTCTCCAGCAAGGTTCTGGCCGCGAAGGCGCGCTGGCGGCTGTTCAGGGTCAACCAGAGGTAGTGGAAGACCTCGGAAAAAAACCGGCTGTGGCGCGCTTCATCAGCGAGATGGTCGCGCAACATGTCATTCACGCTGCTGACCAGCGTTTCCCGACACACATCCAGCAGTTCCCGGGCAATGATGGTTTCCGAAACGAAACCGAGCAGAAACCATGCCAGCGGGCGTTTGCTTTCCGGCGTTCGGGCGATCTGACCGGTCAGGCGGGTAATGCGCAGCGGTATCTGCGGACGACCGGTGAAACCATGCAGTTCGGCGATCTGTTCGGCCAGACGATGGGAGAACAACGCGTGATAACCCTCGTCGGTATAGAGCTGCAGCGCGGCGGTTTTCATCCGTGAAGGAATGTATGCGGGCAACTCGCCGTGGACGATGGTTTCCACGGCGCGGTTGACGATGCGGTGCTCGAGCAGCGTGGTGTAGTCGAGAAAGTGCACCAGGTGACTGGCTGCGAGTCGATGCATGACCCTGCTGCCTGCGGTTTCGATGGCCGGGTGGGACAGGTACGGCAGGAATGCCGGCGGAAACCAGAAGCGCGTTTGCAGTTGCAACGGCAGGTCTGCGGGTAACTGGTAGGCGTGCCGGCTGTTGCGCACCGAAGCGTGGTTGTCCCAATCGCCGAGGGTGAATCGAAGCGCCGAGGACTCTGGCGCTTCGGGCTGATCCGCGGTTGGCGCGCTCATGGATGTGTCTCCTGCAACAGGTCGCGCATTTCCTGACACATCGCCTGACCGTCACTGGCACCGCAGCCGACAAAGAACAACGGTTGTTCAGCGCTGCCTTCGAGTTTGAGCAGGGCTTCGACCTGACGATCGGCGAAGGCCCCGGTCAGCCACGTTCCCAGGCCCAGCGCCGTGGCCACCAGTTGAAAAGTCTGCGACAAGTGACCGGCCTCGACGAACGCCATGCGATAGGCGCGCGAGTGTTCATACTTCCACCAGAGCTTGTCGAAACGAGCGGTGATGAACAGACCCAGCGGCAGATTGTTGATGAAGTGCTGACCCGCCAGCAAATGGCCGAGCGCGGGTTCGGGCAATGGATTGACCCGGCTGAGCGCATGTTCTGCCGGGTGATAGGCGTAAATGCCCGGTTCCAGGCCCTCGATATTGCGTGCCAGAAGAAATCCTTCACAGGCATTCAACCCGCCACCTGAAGGACTGCTGCGACGGGCGCCGAGGCCCTCGGCGATGCTCTCGTCGCGGTCATTGTCGCGATGGCGAAGAAAGCCCAGCGAGAGATACAGCAGCGTGCCGACGTCATTGAGGGTGATCGCTGCGCCAGTGAATGAGCGGCAGGTTTTTCTCAGACGCAGGACATTGCCCAGGCTGGCGACGGTCAGAGCCGCAGAGGCGGGCAGGGTGATCAGAGGTTTGTCTTGATGGATCGGGCGATCTTGCGCGGGTGCCGGTGTGGTCAGCACAGCGCTGCAATGGTTCAGGTATTGCCTGGACCACTCTTGAATATTCTGGGGTATCTGTTCGCAGGGAATGTTCTGGGTGCCGATATGATAAATCTTCGACAATTCATCCCAGCCCCATGGCGGGCTGTCTATTTTTGCAACGGTTAAAATGCCCGCGTTCAGAAGTTGTGAGTCTATTATGTTGCGTCTGTCGAACTGTTCCGGGTTATTGATAAGTTGTGCAAGTCGGCAAGAGTAAGTCAGGTCAAGTTCATGTTGGGTATGATCTTTATAATTCCAGACAATTTGTCCGGGTGTGCGCGGCAATATGAATAAATAAGGATTGATGTGCATGTTGTATTGATCACTCTGGAAAAGGGTCGAAAGAACGCTGGGGTGCCGGCACTCCCCAGCGTTCTGGCTCACTTAGCGGGCTTTAGGCGCAACCAGGAAGGCCAGGTTTGCGATTTGGTTGGTTTCCAGAGTAATTGCTTTCATAAGTATGAACTCCTTGTTCATTGAGAGTGAATGTCACCGTCGTGGTGACAACTTAATAATAGGTTGTAATGAATTATTGGCAAGCGATACTTGGGTAGGAAATTTCTATTAATTTTGTCGGAGTGGGCGTGTTGCAAAGGCGGGCCTGTAAGTTTTAACTCTTGAAATTTAACGCGCAGGGAAATGTCCTGCGTACAGGTAGGAAGTTTGTTGTAGGAAAAGGAAGTGAATTCGACGACATTGCATCGTCGTTAGGCCAACGGGGAGCCCGCAGGCTCCCCGTTCATGGGCCGATCAGCTGTTCGGCAGCAGGCGGCAGGTGATGCTCTTGATGTAGCGGGTCTCGGCGATGGCCGGGTGTACCGGGTGATCCGGGCCCTGACCGCCGCGCTCGAGCATCTGGATGTTGCGGTCCAGGTGACGGGCGCTGGTCAGCAGGATGTTTTGCAGATCGTCCTCCGGCAGGTGCATGGAGCACGAAGCGCTCACCAGAATGCCGTCCTTGGTCAGCAGGCGCATGGCTTGCTCGTTCAGACGACGGTAGGCACCTTCGCCGTTCTTCATGTCTTTCTTGCGCTTGATGAACGCTGGCGGGTCGGCAACGATCACGTCGAAACGTTCTTCGCTGGCCTTGAGTTCCTTCAGCGCTTCGAAGACGTCGCCTTCGATGCAGGTCATCTTGTCGGCGAAGCCGTTCAGCGCGGCGTTACGCTCGACGCCGTCGAGGGCGAAGCCCGACGCGTCGACGCAGAACACTTCGCTGGCACCGAACGCGGCAGCCTGCACGCCCCAGCCACCGATGTAGCTATAGAGGTCGAGGACGCGTTTGCCTTTGGCGTAAGGCGCGAGGCGGGCGCGGTTCATGCGGTGGTCGTAGAACCAGCCGGTTTTCTGGCCACCAATGACCGGCGCTTCAAACTTCACTCCGTTCTCTTCCAGGGGCACCCACTCCGGCACCAGACCGAACACGGTTTCGACGTAACGATTGAGGCCTTCGGCGTCACGGGCGGCGGAGTCGTTCTTGAACAGGATGCCGCTTGGCTTGAGCACTTGGGTCAGTGCGGCAATGACGTCATCCTTGTGCGCTTCCATGGTTGCCGAGGCGATCTGCACCACGAGGATGTCGCCGAAACGGTCGACCACCAGACCCGGCAACAGGTCGGAGTCGCCGTAGACCAGGCGGTAGAACGGCTTGTCGAACAGACGCTCGCGCAGCGACAGGGCCACGTTCAGGCGATGCACCAGCAGCGACTTGTCCAGCGCCAGTTTGATGTCGCGCGACAGCAGACGCGCGCAGATCAGGTTGTTCGGGCTCATCGCGACGATGCCCAGCGGCTTGCCGCCAGCGGCTTCGAGGATCGCCTGATCGCCGGCCTTGAAGCCGTGCAGTGGCGTGGCGGCCACATCGATTTCGTTGCTGTAGACCCACAAGTGGCCGTTGCGCAGGCGACGGTCGGCGTTGGCTTTGAGGCGCAGGCTAGGCAGGGACATGACGTCGCTCCGGAAAAAAGAGCGGGAGTATACCGTGTTGCTCGGCCTGATTGGCTGGTGAGTGGACATGTGGCAAGTCATTGCCGGTGGAAGACATTACCTGTGGCGAGGGGATTTATCCCCGATCGGCTGCGCAGCAGCCGCAAACCCCCAACGCAGTTTTCTGACTGACCGCGTAAGTCGATTTGGGACAGCTGCGCTGTCCATCGGGGATAAATCTCCTCACCACATAAACTCACAAGCCCACAGATCAGGCAGAGAGCGCGTCGATCAACTCACGGTTGAACGCTGGAATATCGTCCGGCTGGCGGCTGCTGATCAGGTGGCCGTCCTTGACCACTTCTTTATCGACCCAGTTGGCGCCGGCATTCACCAGGTCATCCTTGAGCGTCTTGAAACTGGTCATGGTCTTGCCGTTGACCAGCCCGGCGGAAATCAGCAGCCAGCTGCCGTGGCAGATCACCGCGATCGGTTTACCGGCGGAGGCGCCGGTCTTGACCAGGTGCTGGGCGTCCTGATCGATGCGGATGGTGTCGGAGTTCTGCACGCCGCCCGGCAGGACGATCGCGTCGTACTGCTCGCTGCTGGCGCCTTGGAAGGTCTGATCAACCTTGAAGTCATCCGCCGGCTTATCGTGGTTCCAGCCTTTGACCTTGCCGGCCTCGGCCGAAAGGATGTCGACCTGAGCGCCGGCCTGCTCCAGTGCTTGTTTTGGCCCGGTCAGTTCGACCTGTTCGAAACCGTCTGTTACTAAAATGGCGACGCGTTTGCCAGTGAGGGAAGTAGCCATCGATAAGCTCCTGAGTCTGCGGGAAATTACCGCCGAGCCGGTGCTTGATTGTCCGGTCGGCCTTACAAAGTCCGAAGCCTGAGCGTGAATGAAAGTTCCTGACAATTGCCCACTGGTGTGTCGTCGTGCGGTTTTTAGAGGTTAGAATCGCCGCCTGTCCCAGAGTGTGTACTTATGTCCCAAGAGCTGACCACCGAACAGATTCAACAATCCCTGCAGGGCATCAGCGTGCCCGCGCAGCCGCAGATCATGGTGGATCTGCAAATGGAGCAGTACATGCCCGACCCGGACCTGGAGGTGATCGCCAAGCTGATCGCCCAGGATCCCGGCCTGTCCGGTTCTCTGCTGAAAATCGTCAACTCGCCGTATTACGGCCTGAGCAACAAGATCACTTCGATCCAGCGCGCGGTGAACCTGTTGGGCAGCCGCTCGATCATCAACCTGATCAACGCGCAGTCGATCAAGGGCGAGATGAACGACGACACCATCGTCACCCTCAACCGTTTCTGGGACACCGCCCAGGACGTGGCGATGACCTGCCTGACCCTGGCCAAGCGCATCGGCACCCAGGCTGGCGATGAAGCCTACGCCTTGGGCCTGTTCCACGACTGCGGCGTGCCATTGATGCTGCAACGCTTCCCCAATTACATGTCGGTACTGGAAAAGGCTTACGCCAACGCCAGCGCCGAATGCCGGGTGGTGGACACCGAGAACGCCGAGTTCAATACCAATCACGCCGTGGTCGGCTACTACACCGCCAAGTCGTGGCGCCTGCCGGAACACGTCAGCACGGCGATCGCCAATCACCACAATGCGCTGGCGATCTTCAGCGACGAGTCCTCGCGCAACAGCCAGATGAAGAATCTGCTGGCGATCCTGAAGATGGCCGAGCACATCTGTGCGTCTTACCGGGTATTGGGCAATCAGACCGAAGACCACGAATGGAACAGCATCGGCGCGCTGATTCTCGATTACGTGGGCCTATCGGACTACGATTTCGAAACCCTCAAACAGACGATCCGCGACCTCGGCGCGCATTGATTCGAGAACGCCATGCCTGAATTGCCGGAAGTCGAAACCACCCGCCGGGGCATTGCTCCGCACCTGGAAGGCCAACGCGTCGGCCGGGTGATCGTGCGTGACCGCCGGCTGCGCTGGCCGATCCCCGAAGACCTCGATGTGCGCCTGTCCGGGCAGCGCATCGTGCTGGTCGAGCGGCGCGCCAAGTACCTGTTGATCAATGCCGAAGTCGGCACTTTGATCAGCCATCTGGGCATGTCGGGCAACTTGCGGCTGGTGGAAGTCGGGTTGCCGGCGCTCAAGCACGAGCACGTCGATATCGAGCTGGAGTCCGGGCTGGCCCTGCGCTACACCGATCCACGCCGCTTCGGCGCGATGCTGTGGAGTACCGATCCGCTCAATCACGAGTTGCTGATTCGACTCGGGCCGGAACCGCTGACTGACCTGTTCGACGGCG
The DNA here is from genome assembly GCF_000282275.2 of Pseudomonas sp. GM30. NCBI lineage: Bacteria > Pseudomonadati > Pseudomonadota > Gammaproteobacteria > Pseudomonadales > Pseudomonadaceae > Pseudomonas > Pseudomonas sp. GM30. The sequence goes on from NZ_AKJP02000009.1 coordinate 25,430, forward strand.
AGCGGCTGTTCCAGTTGTCGCGCGGGCGTTCGATGGCGGTCAAGCCGTTCATCATGGACAACGCGGTAGTGGTGGGCGTCGGCAATATTTACGCGACCGAAGCGTTGTTTGCCGCGGGCATCGATCCACGCCGTGAGGCCAAGAGCATCTCCCGGGCGCGGTATCTGAAGCTGGCGATCGAGATCAAACGCATCCTGGCCGCAGCCATTGAGCGCGGCGGCACTACGTTGCGCGATTTCATCGGTGGTGACGGGCAGCCGGGGTACTTCCAGCAGGAACTATTCGTGTATGGCCGTGGCGGTGAAAACTGCAAGGTCTGCGGCACTGGCCTGCGCGAAGTGAAGCTCGGTCAGCGGGCCAGCGTGTTCTGCCCACGTTGCCAGACCTGAGGCAAAAAGCCGAAAAAGTCCTACGGTCTATAGTGAGTGGTCTCTATGTTCAGCCCGAAGGATCGTGCCATGAAATCCTTGCAAGTCCTGTTTGCCGCACTGCTGCTGTGTTCCAGCCTGGCTGTTCAGGCCGCGGAAAACGGCAGCGGTGATCCGCGCTACGCCATCCAGAACCCTCCCGCCTACGCCATGATTGGCGATTTGCTGATTGCTCGGCCTTTATTGGTGGTGGCAACGGTGCTGGGTGCGGGGGTGTTTGTGGTGTCATTGCCGTTCACCGCGCTGGGTGGCGGGGTCGGCGATGCGGGGCAGGCGCTGGTGGTGGATCCGGCGAAAGCTGCGTTTGTGCGGTGTCTGGGGTGTACGGGGGAGGGGTTTGAGCAGCGTGAGTGAGCTGATCAGGGTTTTGCGCTGCTGCTGATGGCCCTTTCGCGAGCAAGCTCGCTCCCACATTGGAGCGCATTTCAAATGTGGGAGCGAGCTTGCTCGCGAAGAGGCCCGAAAGAGCGCTACAAATCCGGCGGATCAGGCCTTGCCGGTAATCTTGCGGTACTTCTCCATCAACTGTTCTTCAGTCTCTGGATGCGCCTCGTCCAGTGGAATGCAATCTACCGGGCAGACCTGCTGGCACTGCGGTTCGTCGTAGTGGCCGACGCACTGGGTGCACAGGTTCGGGTCGATCACGTAGATCTCTTCGCCTTGGGAAATGGCGGCGTTCGGGCACTCGGGTTCGCAGACGTCGCAGTTGATGCAATCGTCGGTGATGATCAGGGACATGCTAACTCCAGCCGGGGCGGCAGGCCCGGGCGCTATCAATCAATGCGCGCAATTGTGCCGCATTGGCGAGCGCAGTGCACGCGGCTGCGATCAAGGGCACTGACAGCTGCGATCAAAAAACAAAGATCGCAGCCTTCGGCAGCGCCTACTTTTTGAAGCGCAGGGTCAGCGCGTCAGCCACGGCGGGGTGGACGAATTTGCTGATATCGCCGCCCAGCGCCGCAATTTCCCGCACCAGGGTCGAGGAAATGAACGAATAACGCTCGGACGGAGTAAGAAACAGACTCTCCACGTCCGGGGCCAGTTGGCGGTTCATGTTGGCCAGCTGGAATTCGTATTCGAAGTCCGACACCGCACGCAGGCCACGCAGGAACACATTGGCGTTCTGCTCTTTGGCGAAATGCGCCAGCAGCGTCGAGAAGCCGACCACTTCGACGTTGGGCAGGTGCTTGGTGACCTCGCGAGCCAGTTCAACCCGTTGTTCCAGCGGGAACAGCGGGTTTTTCTTGGGGCTGGCGGCGACCGCAATGATCACGTGATCGAACAGGCGCGAGGCGCGTTCGACCAGATCGCCATGGCCCTTGGTAATAGGGTCGAAGGTACCTGGGTACAACACTCGGTTCATCGCGTCGTCCTGGCGGGAGTCCGTTGGGGAGTCGGATGGTATCGCAGCCGTCCCGGTCGGCCAAGTCGCCTGTTGGGTAAGAAAGCACTATAGACGCCGGGATAAATGGGTTTTTTCACGGATTTCTCAGTCGATCGGCGAGGGATGTCGCCAATTGCGCTGTCAGGCCATACACCGACAATTGCGGGTTGGCGCCAATGCTGGTGGGGAACAGCGAGCCGTCGTGAATCGACAGATTGCTCAATTGGTGATGCCGGCCAAGGCTGTCGGTGACTGCGTTTTTCGGATCTTCGCCCATCGCGCAACCGCCCATTACGTGGGCGCTGCCCAGGCGTGTGCGATACAGCTCAAGGCTCAAACTGTCGATCAACGTACGCGCTTCGGCCAGACTCTTCACGTAGCGCGCATCGGCGTGCATCGGCATCACGGTTTTGGCGCCGCCGGCAAACTGGATCTCGGCCATGCTGTGAAAGGCGCGGCGCAAGCCCTCCCAGGCGTAAGGCGAAACCTGGTAGTCGAGCACCGGCGAGCCATCGCCGCGCAACTCGACATCGCCGCCGGGGCTGTCCGGGTGAAAACCGTCGCGCAGCAAGGCGAGCATCGCGTGGGTGTGCGGCAGATCAGCCATGTGTTCGGCGTTTTGCTGACCGAAGTCGCCGAGCAGCGTCGCCGCCAGCGCCGGGTGCAGCGGGGGCACTTCGAGTTTGTAACCCATCGGCCCGGTGGTGCCGTCCTTCCACTGGAAATAATCCGAATAGATCGACTGGGGCGCGCCGTAGAACGGGTTGATCACGTCGTCGAAGCGTGCGGCGGACATGTTCACCAGATGCAGAAAGGTACGTTTGCCGAGGCGCTGATGCGGATCCGGTGCATCCGAACGCAGCAGCAGGGCCGGGCTGTTGATGCCGCCGCCGGCCAGCACGTAATGCCGGGCCTTGACCGTGATTTTGCGTCCGGTCGGTGCGACACAGCGCTCGTCCATCGCCACGCACTGCAGGCCGGTGATTTTGTCGCCATTGATCAGCAGTTTTTCCGCACGGGCCAGGTACAGCAACTCGCCGCCCTTTTCCAGGGTCGCCGGAATGGTGGTGACCATCATCGATTGCTTGGCGTTGGTCGGGCAGCCCATGCCGCAGTAGCCGAGGTTCCAGCAGCCGCGCACGTTGCGCGGGATCACGTGCCAGCTGTAGCCGAGTTGCTCGCAGCCCTTGCGGATCACGTCGTTGTTGGCGTTGGGCGGAACCATCCATGGCGCGACGCCCAGACGCTGTTCCATTTTCTCGAACCATGGCGCCATTTCGGCAGGGCTGTGGCCTTTGACGTTGTGCTCCTTCGCCCAGTGTTCGAGGGTCGGCTCGGGTGTACGGAAGCTCGATGTCCAGTTGATCAGCGTGGTGCCGCCCACCGCACGGCCCTGGAGGATGGTGATCGCGCCGTCCTTGCTCATACGACCGATGCCTTCCTGGTAGAGGCTGCTGTAGGCCTGGTCTTCGAGCATTTTGAAGTCGGAACTGGTCTTGAGCGGGCCTTCCTCGATCAGCAGCACCTTGTAGCCGGCGGCGCTGAGGATTTCTGCGGTGGTGCCGCCGCCAGCGCCGCTGCCGATGATGGCCACGTCGGCTTGCAGCGTCAGGTCGGCGGTCAGTTGTGCGCCGTTGTAGGTTTTCCAGCCACGGGCAAGGCCTTCGCGGAACGGGTCGGGTACGGGCATTGATCAGGTTCTCTTGTTCTTGTTTTTCTTGCAGGTCCTTTCGCGAGCAAGCTCGCTCCCACATTGAAATGCATTCCCTTGTGGGAGCGAGCTTGCTCGCGAACGGCGCGACTCGATTTCAGACCGAGGGCGGGCCGGGATAGCCGCAATGCGCCCAGGACTCGGCGCGGGTGTACCAGGCCATCATCACCATTTGCTGCAATGAGCTGTGGCCCATGCGCAGCAGGCTCAATGAACTGTTCTGCCAGCGCTCGAGGAAGTTGCGCATCGCCTCGGGGCTGGCGTTTTCCCAACTGCCCCAAATGCCCGTGAGCGGCCCGCGGGTGACCGCCATGGCCAGCACGTCGAACAATTGCCGGGTGAGTTTGAGCATCTCCGGCGACAGGTGATCGAGGCTGTAATCCAGCGACTTGAGGGTGCCATCGACGGCGCCGGGCATTTTTTCGCTCGCCACGGCGCCTTCGAGCATCACCGGAATCAGTGCGCGCAGAAACAGCAGGTCGCCGTCGCGCAGGGTGACGAAGCCATTGGCCGCGACACTCGATGAACAACCACTGAGGCTGGCGCCGAGGCCAGCGGTGGCGAGAAATGCTGTGGCGCCGAGGCTGAATTTCAGCAGGCCACGGCGTGACAGGGCAGGTGTTTCGGTCAGGCTTGGGTGCATTGTTGTTATTACCCGGCGGTGACGACGATTAGCGGATGAACAGCTTCTGGATCAGTTTCTGGATCGATTTGCCGTAAGGCGGGTAGATCAGCTTCGCGGCATTGAAGCGCTGTTTGATCAGCACGCCCTTGGCCTTGCTGAAAGTCAGGAAACCTTCGTGGCCGTGATAGTGGCCCATGCCCGACGGGCCGATGCCGCCGAATGGCATGTCATCCTGCGCCACGTGCAGCAGGGTGTCGTTCAGGCACACGCCACCGGAATGGGTTTCGTGCAGCACGCGGTTCTGCTCGCGCTTGTCGTAGCCAAAGTAGTAAAGCGCCAGAGGTCGCGGGCGTTGATTGATGTAGGCAAACGCCTGATCGAGATCCTGATACGGCACGATCGGCAGCAACGGGCCGAAGATTTCGTCCTGCATCACGGTCATCTCGTCAGTGACGTTGAGCAGCAGGCTGTGCGGCATGCGCCGGCCCTGGCCCTGTTCGAACAGCGGGATCAGCAGCGCGCCCTTGCTCGTGGCGTCGCTGACATAACCGTTGAGCCGGGCCATTTGGCGCTCGTTGATGATCGCGGTGTAGTCCGGGTTGTCGGCGAGGGTTGGATAGAAATTGTTCACTACCTGGCGATAGGCTTCGACGAACGCACCGACGCGGTCTTGCGGCACCAGCACGTAATCGGGGGCAACGCAGGTCTGCCCGGCATTCAGGGTCTTGCCGAAGGCGATGCGTTCGGCGGCGTCCTTGAGCGGCACGTCGCGGGAAACGATGGCCGGGGACTTGCCGCCCAGTTCGAGGGTCACCGGGGTCAGGTTTTCCGCCGCCGCACGCATCACGTGTTTGCCGATGCTGGTGGCGCCGGTGAACAGCAGGTGATCAAAGCGCAGACGGGAAAACGCCACGCCGACATCGGCCTCGCCGAGCACCACGCAGACCAGGTCTTCGGGGAAAATCCGCCCCAGCAGAGTCTTGAGCAACTGGCCGGTGGCCGGGGTCGATTCGCTGAGTTTGAGCATCACCCGGTTGCCCGCCGCCAGCGCGCCGACCAGTGGGCCGATGGCCAGATACAACGGGTAGTTCCACGGCACGATGATGCCGACCACGCCAAGCGGCTGGTACACGACCTTGGCCGACGCCGGCTGAAAGGCCATGCCGACTTTGCGCCGTGACGACTTCATCCAGCCCTTGAGGTGGCGGCTGGCGTAATGGATGCCGTGCAGGCTGGGCATCAGCTCGGCGAGCAGGGTTTCATCAGCGCTGCGATGACTGAAATCCGCGCTGATGGCATCGACCAGCGCCTGCCGCTCGTTGCTGAGCAACTCACGCAACGCCTTGAGCCACTGTTGGCGTTGTTCTGCCGCTGGCATCGGGTTGGCGGCATAGGCGGCGCGTTGTGCCGCGAACAGCCGATCCAGCTCTTCCAGAGGCTGTTGCAGCGTTTGCAGATAAGCAATGTCGGCAGTCATGGTCGGCTCCGGATTTATTGTAGTGATGACTTTCTAGAGTCTATGCTCTAGAAAGTCAAATGACTTCCCGACACAGCTTTGTTTTATCAAGTTCCGGTTAGGTCGTAAGATGCCCCTCACCGCACTCTGAATTAAAGCTCAAGCCATGGCCCCACGAATAAAAACCAGCGAGCGCATCGTGCAGAACAGCCTCGAACTGTTCAATCAGCAGGGCGAGCGCAGCATCAGCACCAATCACATTGCCGCGCACATGGAGATTTCTCCGGGCAACCTGTACTACCACTTCCCCAACAAGCAGGCGATCATCGCCGTGCTGTTCAGTGAGTACGAGAGCCTTGTGGACAGCTTTCTGCGCCCGCCGCAGGGGCGCGCCGCCACCGTTGAAGACAAGCGCTATTACCTCAAGGAGTTGCTGTCGGCGATGTGGGGCTACCGCTTTCTGCATCGCGATCTCGAGCACCTGCTCGACAGCGACCCGGATCTGGCCGCACGCTACCGGCGTTTTTCCCAGCGCTGCGTGATCCAGGGCATGGCGATCTACGAGGGCTTCGTCGCCGCCGGCATCCTCAAGATGGACCGGGTGCAGATCGAATCCCTGACGATCAATGCCTGGATCATCCTCACCTCGTGGGTGCGTTTTCTGTGCACCACCCGGGAAAACTCCAACCACCTCAGCGAACAGGCCATCAAGCGTGGCGTGTATCAGGTGCTGGTGCTGGAAGCCGGATTCGTCACCGATCAGGCCCGCGAAGAGGTGAATGCCTTGTTCGACGAGTTCTACGTGCCGCTGGCCCAGGCCCTCGAGGAAGGGCGGTAACCTATTTCGAAGTCGCTCACAGGAGTCCGTTATGCCGATTGCGCAACTGCTCAGCCCGAATGCACTGGATGCCCGCAAGGAGCAGCCGGGGCTGGTGATTCTCGATTGTCGTTTTGCCCTCGAAGACCCGGATTACGGGCAGCGCAGCTATGCCGAAGGGCACATCGCCGGTGCCCGTTTCGCCGACCTTGAGCGTGACCTCAGTGGCAAGGTGATCAAAGGCGTGACCGGGCGCCACCCGCTGCCCGAGCCAGCGGCGTTGATCGAGCGTCTGCAGGCCTGGGGCATCAATGCCGACAGCGAGGTGGTTTTGTACGACGACGGCCCCGGTGCCTATGCGGCCCGCGCCTGGTGGTTGCTGGCGTGGCTGGGCAAGCGCGATGGCGTGTTCATTCTCGACGGCGGGCTCAAGGCCTGGCACGCCGCCGGTCTGCCGCTGAGCCTGGATGCGCCGTCGGTCAGCCGGGGCAATTTCAGTGGTCAGCCGGACATGAAACTGCTGCTGAGCGCCGAACAATTGCACAAGCGCCTCGGTCAGCCGACGCTGACGTTGCTCGACGCCCGGGCCTTGCCGCGCTTCAAGGGTGAGGTGGAGCCGATCGATCCGATCGGCGGGCACATTCCCGGCGCGCAATGCGCAGCGTTTACCGAAAACCTCGGCAGCGACGGGCGCTTCCTGCCGGCAGAGCAGCTCAAGCAGCGCTTTGCCGCGAAACTAGGTGATCGTTCGCCAACGGAACTGGTCGCCTATTGCGGCTCCGGGGTGACGGCGTGTCACAACCTGTTTGCGTTGTGCCTGGCGGGGTATCCGCTGGGTTCGTTGTATGCCGGGTCGTGGAGTGAGTGGATCAACGAGCCTTCTCGCGGCATCGCCACGGGCGAGTAATCCCGACTGTAGGAGTGAGCCTGCTCGCGATAGCGTTGTGTCTGTCGACATCAATGTTGCCTGATCAGCCGCCATCGCGAGCAGGCTCACTCCTACAAGGGTTATTCGGTGTTTGAAGGGGGGCGTCGGGCACTGCGATACGCCGCTGGCCCAACCCCGTAAACCTGCTTGAACTGCCGGCTCAGATGACTCTGATCGGCAAAGCCCAACTGCATGGCGACTTCCACCGGCAGGCAACCACCCTGCAATAAACCCCGGGCGGTGGCGATGCGCTGCTGCATCAGCCAGGTGTGTGGCGGCATGCCGGTGGCGCGGCGGAACACCCGGGCGAAGTGGAAGGGCGACAGGTTCACCGCGGCCGCCAGTTCTTCCAGCGATGGCGGCGCAGCCAGTTGCGCGTGCAGCAGCTCCTTGGCCATCACCACCGCGCGGTGCTCCTTGCCCGGTTTGCCATTGATCTGCACCGCCGCATGGCGCTGCAACAGCAGCAGCATCATTTCGCGCCACATCGTCTGCTGTTGCAGGGCGGTGGCCGGGCTTTCCAGCAAACGATGCAACTGACAGAAACCGTTGACCAGATCCGGGTCGCGGTACAGCGTCGCGCCAAACGCCGGCATCGGTGCGGTGGGCAGTTCCAGTTCTTCGAGCAGGGAAACGATCTGCCCGGTATCGGGATAAAACGCCCGGTACAGCCAGCCGTCCTCGGTGCCCTTGTGTCCGGTGTGCAATTCGTCCGGGTTGATCAGCACCAGGGTGCCGCTGCCGGCCAGGTGTTCGGCGCCACGATAGCGATAACGCTGAGCGCCGGCCATAATCATGCCGATCACATAACCGTCGTGGACGTGCGGGGCGAAGCGATGGTCGATGTAGCGCGCCGACAGCAACTCGACCCCGGCCAGCGGCGCGGTTTGCCAGAATCGGATCGACTCGCCCTGATCGCTCATGACGTCACACGGGCCAGCCATTGCGGGATGCGCCGTTCCAGGTAGTAACCGGGTTGGCGGAATGTGCCATCGACAAAGCCGACATGCCCACCCTTGGCCTGCAGCTCGAACTGGGTGCTGGCGGACAGTTCCTCGGCGGTCGGCAGGCTGTGGGGGAACACGAACGGATCGTCAGCGGCTTGAATGATCAGGGTCGGGGTGCGGATCTCGCCGAGAAAGTAGCGACTCGATGCCCGGCGATAGTAATCCTCGGCATCGGTAAAGCCGTGCAGCGGCGCGGTGACCCGGCCGTCGAAGTCCCAGAAAGTCCGCATGTTCTCCAGCGAGCCGAGCGCCGCCAGAGCCGCCAGGCCATCCTCGCGCCCGTCATGCTGGAACTGGCGTTGCTTGTTCTTGATGTAGGCGACCATCTCGCGCATGAAGTGCGCCTGATAGACCTTGGAGAACCCCTGACCGATACGGTCGGCGCATTGATCGAGACGAAACGGCACCGACACCGCCACCGCACCGAGCACGCCGCTGTCGCTGCCGGTCTCGCCCAGATGCTTGAGCAACACATTGCCGCCCAGGGAATAGCCCACCGCATACAGCGGCGCCAGCGGGCGCTTGGCGCGCAGGTGTCTGATGGCTTCGGCGAGGTCTTCGCTGGCGCCGGAGTGGTAACTGCGCGGCAGCAGGTTGGGTTCGCCGGAGCAACCGCGCCAGTTCAGCGCGACACTGGCCCAGCCTTGCGCGGCGAGGGCGGCCTGGATCCCGGCGACGTAGGGTGAATTTGAAGAACCGGTCAGCCCATGCAGCACCAGGACCAGCGGCGCCTCGGCGCTGTGCGGGCCGTGCCAGTCGAGGTCGAGGAAATCGCCGTCATCCAGCCACAGGCGTTCACGCTCGCGATCAAGGTGCACGGTTTTGCGCCACAGCGGCCCCCACAAGGTTTGCAGGTGCGGATTGCCGAGGCCGAAGGCGGGGGTGAAGCGTTCAGTTTCCAGAGGGCACACACCTTTTGTGGCAGGGAGCTTGCTCCCGCTGGGGCGCGAAGCGGCCCTTTTTTGGGACTGCTGCGCAGTCCAGCGGGAGCAAGCTCCCTCGCCACAGGGTTGTTCAATACGTTCAGTTAACGGCCATACGTTGCCACAACGCGTAGTACACCCGCCCGGATTTCTGTTCGCGGTGCAGGCGCCAGTTGCCCGGCAGGCCCAGCGTCGAAGGCGCGGTCTCGCTTTCAGTGTAGATCCACGAATCGGGCGCCAGCCATTGGCGCTCTTCCAGCAAAGTGCAGACCGCTGGCAGCAGGTTCTGGTTGAACGGCGGATCGAGGAATACCAGATCAAACGGCGTGGCGACCTGGGTTTCCAGATACCGCAGCGCATCGGCGGTCTGCACCTGGCCGTTGGTGCAGCGCAGGGTGCCGAGGTGTTCCTTCAGGCTCGACACCGCAACGTGGCTGGCATCCAGCGCCTGACCCATGACCGCGCCACGGGACAGAGCCTCGAGAAACAGCGCGCCGCTGCCGGCGAACGGGTCCAGCACCTTGGCCCCGGCCACATACGGTGCGAGCCAGTTGAACAGGGTTTCGCGCACGCGGTCCGGCGTCGGGCGCAGGCCCGGCGCATCGGGGAAGCTCAGTTTGCGGCTGCGCCATTCGCCGCCGATGATGCGCAGTTGGTTCACACCGTTGTGAACGTTCTGCGCAGGTTTTTTAGGACGAGTAGCCATTAATGCTCCGGAACCCCGAGCGGTTGCTCGGCAGGTTTATCAGATGGGGCCGGTAACGGCTTTTGCGGCACGGTCGGGCCAGCGCTGACGATGACCAGTTTGTCCGTGCTCAGGTGTTTGTTCATCGCGTCTTTGACCTGCTCGACGGTCAGGCTCTGGGACTGACGCATGAAGTCATCCAGATAGCTCAACGGCAGATTATAGAAGCCCATGGCGCCCAGTTGACCGACGATATCGGCGTTGCTCGCGGTGGACAGCGGGAAGCTGCCGGCCAGTTCGCGTTTGGCGTCGTCGAGTTCTTTCTGGGTCGGGCCGGTCTTGAGGTAATCGGCGAGCACGTCCTGCACCAGTTTCAGGGTGCCTTCGCTCATTTCCGCGCGGGTCTGCAGGTTGATCATGAACGGGCCGCGGGCCTGCATCGGGCTGAAACCCGAATACACGCCGTAGGTCAGGCCGCGCTTTTCGCGCACTTCGCTCATCAGACGCGTGCCGAAACCGCCGCCACCGAGGATCTGGTTGCCCATCGACAGCGCCGCGTAATCCGGATCGTCACGGTCGATGCCCAGTTGCGCGAGCAATAGGTTGGTCTGCTTGGACGGGAACTCGATGTGATTGACGCTGGCTTTCGGTTCCTGCGGCTGGGCGATTTTCGCCAGCGCCGGGCCTTTCGGCAGGGCACCAGAAACCTGGTTGGCAATCGCCTCGGCCTCGGCGCGCGACAGGTCGCCAACCAGCGCGATCACCACGTTGCCGGCCGCGTAGGCCTTGGCGTGGAACTCACGTAGTTGCGCCAGAGTGATCTTCGGCACGCTCTGCGCATTGCCGTCACTGGAGTGCGCGTATGGGTGGTCGCCGTACAAACGCTTCATCAGCTCGAGGCTGGCGAGTTTGCCGGGGTTCTGTTTCTGGTATTCGAAACCGGCGAGCATCTGGTTCTTGATGCGCGCAAAGGAGTCGGCCGGGAAGGTCGGTTTGCCCACCACTTCCGAGAACAGCTTCAACGCCGGTTCACGTTGCTCGGCGGCACTCAGGCTGCGCAGCGAAGCCAGCGCCATGTCCTTGTAGGCACCGTTGCCGAAATCCGCACCGAGGCCTTCGAAGCCTTGGGCGATGGCGCCGACGTCCTTGCCGGCCACGCCTTCGTTGAGCATGGCGTTGGTCAGGACTGCCAGACCCGGTGCATTGCCGTCCTGGCTGCTGCCGGCGGCGAAGATCAGGCGCATGTCGAACATCGGCAGTTCATGGGCTTCGACGAACAGCACCTTGGCGCCTTCAGCGGTGTTCCAAGTCTGTACGTCGAGCTTGCGGCTGGCCGGAGCCTTGCCATCGAGTTCGGCCAGCGATTGCAGTTTCTGGCTGGTCTTGGCGTTATCCAGCGCTTCGCTGGCGTCGGTTTTGACACCGGGCATCAGATAGAACGCGGCGGAGCCGATGACCGCCACGGCGATCAGGCCGAGCAACAGGCGTGGGGATTTGCGCTCACTCATGAGTCGTCTCCAGTGGCAGGACATGGGCGACGCTGAGACGTTCGCGGGTGAAATACAGCTTGGCGGCGTTCTGGATGTCTTGCGGGGTCACGCTTTCCAGATCGGCGAGTTCGGTGTCCATCAGTTTCCACGACAGCCCGACCGTTTCCAGTTGGCCGATGGCGGTGGCCTGGCTGGTGATCGAATCACGTTCGAACACCAGGCCGGCAATCACTTGTGCCCGCACGCGCGCCAGTTCTTCGGCGGACGGTGCGGTGGTTTTCAACTGTTCCAGCAGTTTCCACAGACCGGCCTCGGCTTGCGCCATGGTCTTTTTCTTCTGCGTGTTCGGTGTCGCCGAAAGGGTGAACAGGCTGTCGCCACGGGTGTAGGCGTCGTAGCTCGAGGAACCGCCGGAAACCAGCTCTTCGCCGCGTTCCAGTTGCGTCGGGATGCGCCCGCTGTAGCCGCCGTCGAGCAGCGCCGAGATCAGGCGCAGGGCGTTGACCGAGCGCTTGTCTTCAGCGGTGGCAATGCTGGGTACGTTGAAACCGAGCATCAGGCTGGGCAGTTGGGTCTGTACATGCAGGGTGATCTGGCGTTCGCCGGGTTCGGCCAGCTCCAGCGGTTTCTTCGCCGGTGGCACGTCGCGTTTGGCAATCGGCCCGAAGTAGCGCTGGGCGAGGGTCTTCACTTCATCCGGCGTGACGTCGCCGACCACCACCAGCGTGGCATTGTTCGGCACATACCAGGACTGATACCAGTGGCGCAGCTCTTCGACCTTCATCCGGTCCAGGTCCGCCATCCAGCCGATGGTCGGCGTGTGGTAGCCGCTGGCCGGGTAAGCCATCGCCTTGTAGCGCTCGTAGGCCTTGGACATCGGCTTGTCGTCGGTGCGCAGGCGACGCTCTTCCTTGATGACTTCGATTTCCTTGGCGAATTCGTCGGCCGGCAGGCGCAGATTGGCCATGCGGTCGGCTTCCAGTTCGAAGGCCACGCCCAGACGGTCGCGGGCCAGCACCTGGTAATAAGCGGTGAAGTCGTCGCTGGTGAAGGCGTTCTCTTCGGCGCCGAGGTCGCGCAGGATCAGTGAGGCTTCGCCGGGGCCGACTTTCTCGCTGCCCTTGAACATCATGTGCTCGAGCGCGTGGGACAGACCGGTCTGGCCCGGGGTTTCGTAGCTGGAACCGACCTTGTACCAGACCTGCGACACCACCACCGGCGCGCGATGGTCTTCGCGCACGACGACCTTCAGGCCGTTGTCGAGGGTGAATTCGTGGGTCGGTTGCGGGTCGGCCGCCAGGGCCGAAAGGGGCAGGCAGACTGTGCTGAGCAGCAGGCCTGCAGCGCGGCGGGCTAGAGCATTCATTCGTTTTTTAACCTGTTGGGCTGCCCGCTTGGTCTTAGCGTCGGCGGGCGAGAGGGTGCTAGGATACTGATCCGTTTTACCGGCGACCACGCCTATCAGGTTTTCAGGCCTGATGCGGTTGTATAGGTTGGCGGCAGAAAGCTGCGGTTTATCGACTAGACTTCGCTTTTTCGCCGATTTTGCCGGTTTAGTCCTTCGTTAATACGAATCTTTGGGGTGCCGCTGGCGCCTCGACAAAATGTTGCGTGAACAAGCTGGATGAAACACAGTCTGTTCTGCATCGAATATTTATTTGCCGGGGCGCCCTTATGGCGCGTCGCTACCGTGAGATAGCCGTCCTCCATGTTTGGTTCCAACGACGACAAGAAGACCCCAGCTGCGGCTGGCGAGAAGAAAAGCCTGTTCGGATGGCTGCGTAAGAAACCGCAGGAACCCGTCGTCGAACAGCCGCCCGCGATTCCTGAACCGGCTCCGACGCCAGCGCCTGCCATAGAAGAAGAGCCGGCGCCGATCGTGCTGCCGATTGCCGAGCCGGTGCTGCAACCGGTCGAGCCCGAGCCAGAATCTGAAACCCCGGTGGCGGCCGAGCTGCCACTGACTCCGGCGGCCGAGCCGTGGCTGACCTTGCCGGTGGCGGAAGAACCGGTGGCCTTGGTCGAAGAGGCCGCGCCGCATGTGACGCCGCCAATTCCTGCGCCTGCCGCGTTCGTCCCTGAAGTCGCTCCGGCGCCCGTGGTTGAGCCGGCTGTCGAGCCTGCGCCGGTTGTTCCCGAGCCCGCTGCGCCAGTATTCGTTGCTCCGGTTGCTCCGGTTGCTCCGCAGCCTGCACCTGCGCCGGTGGTCGCGGCTCCGGTCGCGCCGGTTGAAGTGGTTGCTGAAACACCAGTCGAAGCACCGCGCACCGAAGAAACCAAGGCCGGTTTCTTTGCCCGTTTGAAACAAGGCTTGTCCAAGACCAGCGCCAGCATCGGCGAGGGCATGGCCAGTCTGTTCCTCGGCCGCAAAACCATCGATGACGATTTGCTCGATGACCTCGAAACCCGTCTGCTGACCGCCGACGTCGGTGTCGAAGCCACCACGCAGATCATTCAGCGTCTGACCCAGAAGGTCGCACGTAAAGAGCTGGCCGACGCCGACGCGCTGTACAAATCGTTGCAGGCCGAGCTGGCCGCGATGCTCAAACCGGTCGAGCAGCCGCTGAAAATCGCCTCGCAGCACAAGCCGTTCGTGATTCTGGTGGTCGGCGTCAACGGCGCCGGCAAGACCACCACCATCGGCAAACTGGCGAAGAAGCTGCAGCTGGAAGGCAAGAAAGTCATGCTCGCTGCCGGTGACACTTTCCGCGCCGCTGCTGTTGAGCAACTGCAGGTCTGGGGCGAGCGCAACAAGATCCCGGTGATCGCCCAGCACACCGGTGCCGACTCCGCGTCGGTGATCTTCGACGCCGTGCAGGCTGCCAAGGCCCGTGGCATCGACGTGCTGATCGCCGACACCGCCGGTCGTCTGCACACCAAAGACAACCTGATGGAAGAACTGAAGAAAGTTCGCCGGGTGATCGGCAAGCTCGACGCCGACGCGCCGCACGAAGTGCTGCTGGTGCTCGACGCCGGTACCGGGCAGAACGCGATCAATCAGGCCAAGCAATTCAACCAGACCGTCGAACTGACCGGCCTGGCGCTGACCAAGCTCGACGGTACCGCCAAGGGCGGGGTGATTTTCGCCCTGGCCAAGCAGTTTGGCCTGCCGATCCGCTACATCGGCGTCGGTGAAGGCATCGACGATCTGCGTACCTTTGAAGCCGAACCCTTTGTCCAGGCACTGTTTGCCGAGCGGGAGCGTTCATGATTCGTTTCGAACAGGTCGGTAAACGCTACCCGAACGGTCACGTCGGCTTGCATGAGCTGAGCTTTCGAGTCCGTCGTGGCGAGTTTCTGTTTGTCACCGGTCACTCCGGTGCCGGTAAATCCACGCTGTTGCGCCTGTTGCTGGCGATGGAGCGTCCGACCAGCGGCAAATTGCTGCTGGCCGGGCAAGACCTGAGCACCATCAGCAACGCGCAGATTCCATTCCTGCGACGGCAGATCGGCGTGGTGTTCCAGAATCACCAGTTGCTGTTTGATCGCACGGTGTTCAACAACGTCGCGTTGCCGCTGCAGATTCTCGGGCTGTCCAAGGCCGAGATCGCCAAGCGCGTCGATTCGGCGCTGGAGCGCGTGGCGCTGTCGGATAAAACCGATCTGTACCCGGGCGACCTGTCCACCGGTCAGCAACAGCGCGTCGGCATCGCCCGCGCCATTGTCCACCGTCCGGCGCTGCTGTTGGCGGACGAACCGACCGGTAACCTCGACCCGCGTCTGGCGGCCGAGATCATGGGCGTATTCGAAGACATCAACCGGCTGGGCACCAGCGTGCTGATCGCCAGTCACGACCTGGCCCTGATTGCGCGCATGCGGCACCGCATGCTGACCCTGCAACGCGGCCGCTTGATCGGCGACGGGGAGGCCGGCGTATGAGTGCGACACGCAGTCCGAAGGTTTCCGAGCGCGTGGCCCCGAAAGCCGCCGATCCGCAGCCGCCAAAGAAGAAAAAACACGACGATGACGACGGCCCGGACTTTTCCACGCTGCTGCGTTCGTGGATCGAAAGTCACCGCGCCAGCCTGCTCGACAGTCTGCGGCGCCTCGGCAAGCAGCCGATCGGCAGCTTTTTCACCTGCATGGTAATGGCCGTGGCACTGAGCCTGCCGATGGGCCTGTCGCTGCTGATCAACAACGTCGAGCGTCTCGGCGGTTCGTGGCAGCGTGCGGCGCAGATTTCGCTGTATCTGCAACTGGACGCCACGCCCGCGCAGGGCGAATCGTTGCGCGAGCAGATCAAAGGCATGCCCGGCGTTGCTGATGCCGAATATGTCGGCCGCGATCAGGCGCTGGAAGAGTTTCAGCAGCAGTCCGGTCTGGGCGAAGCCCTGCGCGAGCTGCCGGAGAACCCGCTGCCGGGCGTGGTGCTGGTGACCCCGAACGAGGTCGACAAGCCGACTCTGGAAGCATTAAGACAAAAACTTTCCGAGCTGCCGAAGGTACAACAGGCGCAACTTGATCTAGTCTGGGTCGAGCGTCTGGCCGCCATCCTCAAGCTCGGTGACCGTTTTGTCTTCGGTCTGACGGTGCTTTTGGTGTCTGCATTACTTTTGGTGATAGGCAATACCATTCGTCTTCATATTGAAAACCGCCGCACAGAGATAGAAGTGATTAAACTCGTCGGCGGCACTGACAGCTATGTACGTCGCCCCTTCCTTTATATGGGCGCGTTGTATGGCTTCGGTGCGGGGGTTCTGTCCTGGGGTGTGCTGGCGTTCGGCCTGAACTGGCTGAACGACGCGGTGGTTGGACTGGCCGGCTTGTACGGCAGTGATTTCGCGCTGGCCGGAGTGCCAGTTGCCGACGGTCTGTCGCTCTTGCTTGGCGCGGTGCTGTTGGGTTATATCGGTGCATGGATTGCAGTCGCACGTCATCTCAGGGAGCTGGCGCCGAAGTAGAATCTTTTTTGCGCGTGATTGACCTTGCGGTTTTTTTGGGAACTTGTACTTGAATTCCCGGTCAATTTTTCGCAGTGCCGAGAGGCACGAGTATGTAAGTGGGAGGTTTTTTCGCATGACCAATTCTTTGCAACCTGCGTACGCGTTGGTTCCGGGTGCGAACCTGGAAGCCTATGTGCACACCGTCAACAGCATTCCATTGCTGACGCCGGAGCAGGAGCGTGAACTGGCCGAGAGTCTCTACTATGAGCAGGATTTGGGGGCGGCTCGGCAGATGGTGCTCGCCCACCTGCGATTTGTCGTACACATTGCCCGTAGCTATTCCGGCTACGGTCTGGCTCAGGCTGACCTGATCCAGGAAGGCAACGTCGGCCTGATGAAGGCCGTGAAGCGCTTCAACCCGGAAATGGGTGTGCGTCTGGTGTCGTTCGCCGTGCACTGGATCAAGGCGGAAATTCACGAGTTCATCCTGCGCAACTGGCGCATTGTGAAGGTCGCGACCACCAAGGCCCAGCGCAAGCTGTTCTTCAACCTGCGCAGCCAGAAGAAACGTCTGGCGTGGCTGAACAACGAGGAAGTCCACCGTGTGGCGGAAAGCCTCGGCGTCGAACCACGTGAAGTGCGCGAGATGGAAAGTCGCCTGACCGGCCACGACATGGCTTTCGACCCGGCTGCTGAAGCCGACGACGACAGCGCTTTCCAGTCGCCGGCCAACTACCTGGAAGACCACCGGTACGACCCGGCGCGTCAACTGGAAGATGCCGACTGGAGCGACAACTCCAACCACAACCTGCACGAAGCGCTGGAAGTGCTTGACGAACGTAGCCGCGACATCCTCTACCAGCGCTGGCTGGCAGAAGAGAAAGCCACGCTGCACGACCTGGCGCAGAAGTACAACGTATCGGCCGAGCGGATCCGTCAGCTCGAGAAGAGCGCGATGAACAAGCTCAAGTTGTCGATCGCCGCATAACCGGCGCTCAGGCAAACAAAAACGCCCCGATCAGCGATGATCGGGGCGTTTTTTTATGCGCCTATGTCAGGGCAGCATTAATCCCTGTGGGAGCTGGCTTGCCAGCGATGGCGTCGAGTCAGTCATGTAGATGGTGGCTGAACCACCGCTATCGCGGGCAAGCCCGCTCCCACAGGGATTTTCAGTGTCTACAAGAACAGTGAGGGCTATCGAGACCACGGCGCCCGGCGCGAATCATCAAGCCCCAGCAGATAACTGGTCCCGCCCAACTGACTCATCTGCTGGCGAATCCACCCGGCCCGACGCGATACATAGGCCGTTGGATGGCTGGCACTCCACACTCGCGGGTTAGGCAGCACCGCTGCCAGATAACTCGCCTGCTGCCGCGACAGTGACTTGGCGCTCACGCCAAAGTGATGGCGTGCCGCCGCTTCGGCACCAAACACTCCGTCATCCCACTCGACGCTGTTCAGGTACACCTCAAGAATTCGCTGCTTGGGCCACAACACCTCGATCAGTGCGGTAAACCATGCTTCCAGGCCTTTGCGCAGATAGCTGCGACCGGACCACAGGAACAGGTTCTTCGACACTTGCTGACTCAGAGTGCTGGCGCCGCGAATCGAACCGCCCAGTTCGTTGTGGGCCAATGCCGCCTGGATCGCGCCGAAGTCAAAACCCCAGTGCTCGGGAAACTTCTGGTCTTCACCGGCCATGACCGCGACCTTGAGATCGTCGGAGATTTCGTCCCACGGTTTCCAGGTGCGCTGCAGGTCGATCGGTTCGCCGTCGACCCAGGATTCGACCTTGCGCTCAACCATCAGCGCCGTGCCCGGCGGCGGCACGAAGCGAAACAGCAACACCAGCAATACACTGCCGCCCGCGAACCAGAGCAGGGCCTTCGTGAGACGACGCAAAAGTGAACGCAGCATAGAGATGGCTTGGCCGAACCGATAGAGCGGGCCATTATACAGACCCTGCCGAACGAGTCTGACTGGAGTTCCACATGCTGCGTGGCTTTCTGATGCTGGCCGCTTTCTTTGGTTTTACCGGTGTGGGCCTTGGCGCCTTCGCCGCTCATGGCCTGAAGAGCCGCCTGACCCCCGAGTATCTGGCGATTTTCCACACCGGCGTGACCTATCAACTGGTGCACACCCTGGCGCTGTTCGGCGTTGCGCTGCTGGCCACGCAGATTCAGGGGCGGCTGGTGACCTGGGCTGGTATCTCGTTCGCCGTCGGCATCCTGTTGTTCTCGGGCAGCCTGTATGTGCTGACCACCACCGGCATCAGCAAGCTCGGCATTATCACCCCGTTCGGCGGTCTGGCGTTTCTGGTCGGCTGGCTGTGCCTTGGCCTCGCCGCCTGGCGCCTGCAGTAAACCGCTTGACGCTTGGTGCTGACCTTTAGGTCATGATCGGGCTAGAATGCCACCCCCTAAAAATGATGGCGGCCAGGCGCATGCGCATTCAGTTGAACGGCGAATCCCTTGAACTGCCCGACGGTGAAACCGTTGCGGCCCTGATTGCCCGTATGGACCTGACCGGTCGCCGGGTAGCAGTCGAACTCAATCTGGATATCGTCCCGCGCAGCCAGCATGCCGAAACCATCCTCAACGACGGCGATAACGTCGAAGTGGTGCACGCCATCGGCGGCGGCTAGCCCCAAACACTGTGAAAACTGCTGCGCTCGGAAATACTGCGTTAAAAACAGGCTCGGAATGCTCATTTACAACCAGTAAACTCCGCTTCCTCGCCTGTTTTTGCCTTGTCTTTCCTTCGCTCGCGACGTTTTCACAGCGTTTGGCCAATAAGGATTCTGCAAGACCCTCACCCCTAAAGAGGATTCCCCATGAGCATCGTTCGTAGCGACAAGCCTTTCGTCCTGGCCGGTCGTACTTACCAGTCGCGTTTGCTGGTCGGTACCGGCAAGTACCGTGACATGGAAGAAACCCGCCAGGCCATCGAAGCCTCGGGTGCCGAGATCGTCACCTTCGCCGTGCGCCGCACCAACCTGGGCCAGATTGAAGGCGAGCCGAACCTGCTCGAAGTGCTGTCGCCGGATCGCTACACCTTCCTGCCGAACACCGCCGGTTGCTACGACGCTATCGAGGCCGTGCGCACTTGCCGCCTGGCGCGTGAGCTGCTCGATGGTCATAACCTGGTGAAGCTGGAAGTGCTGGCCGACCAGAAAACCCTGTTCCCCAACGTGATCGAAACCCTCAAGGCCGCTGAAACGCTGGTCAAGGAAGGCTTCGACGTGATGGTTTACACCAGTGATGACCCGATCATCGCTCGCCAACTGGCGGAAATCGGCTGCATCGCGGTCATGCCGCTGGCCGGTCTGATCGGTTCCGGACTGGGGATCTGCAACCCGTACAACCTGCAGATCATCCTCGAAGAAGCGAAAATTCCGGTGCTGGTGGATGCCGGTGTCGGTACCGCTTCCGACGCCACCATCGCCATGGAACTGGGCTGTGACGCTGTGCTGATGAACTCGGCCATCGCCCACGCCCAGCAACCGGTAATGATGGCCCAAGCCATGCAACACGCGATCGTCGCGGGCCGTCTGGCCTATCTCGCCGGTCGCATGCCGAAAAAACTCTATGCCAGCGCCTCTTCGCCGCTGGATGGTCTGATCAAGTAAGAGCCATTGATGACTGAATCGAACGACACGCCTATCCAGCCGGAAGAGGGCGACGAGCGCCAACACCGCCGCATCAAGAGTTTCGTGATGCGCGCCGGGCGCATGACCGAAGGCCAGCAACGCGGTCTGGATCAGGGTGCGCCGCTGTACGTGCTGCCGCTGGCCGACGCGCCGGTGGATTACGATCAGGTGTTCGGCCGTTCGGCACCGCGCTCGCTGGAGATCGGTTTCGGCATGGGCCACTCGCTGCTGGAAATGGCCGCGGCAGCACCGGATCAGGACTTCATCGGTGTTGAAGTGCACCGTCCGGGTGTTGGCGCGCTGCTCAATGGCGTGCTGACTCAGGGCCTGACCAACCTGCGGGTCTACGATTGCGACGCGATCGAAGTGCTCAACCGCTGCATCGCCGACAACAGCCTCGATCGCCTGATGCTGTTCTTCCCGGACCCGTGGCACAAGAGCCGTCACCACAAGCGTCGCATCGTTCAGGCGTCCTTCGCCGAACTGGTGCGCAGCAAGCTGAAGGTTGGCGGCATCCTGCACATGGCCACCGACTGGGAACCGTATGCCGAGTACATGCTGGAAGTGATGAACGTCGCCCCGGGCTACCGCAACCTCGCCGAAGACGGCAAATGCGTACCGCGCCCGGCCGAACGGCCGATTACCAAGTTCGAACGCCGCGGCGAACGTCTGGGGCATGGCGTGTGGGATCTGAAGTTCGAGAAAATCGCTTAAGCAACACGCAATAAAAACTGTGGGAGCGAGCTTGCTCGCGAATGCGATGGATCATTCAACGCTGAGTTGACTGACACTACGCCTTCGCGAGCAAGCTCGCTCCCACAGTTGTTTTGGGTGTTCGAGAAATTACAGGGTAGAGATGAAGCGCACCGGTACATGCTCTGTCAGCCAAACGCCGTTTTCGGCCTGATAGAACTTCAAACCCTGTTCTTCCATCTGCCGTGCGGCGACTTTCAGAATCACCACGGTGCCATAGCGCTGCCCGACGGCCGAAGCGGTGTCGATGTCTTGGGAAAGGTGCACGTGATGGCGTGATCCCGGGATCAGGCCTTGTTCTTTGATTGACTCAAGAAAGCGCGTCGCTGTGCCGTGATACAGCGTTTGCGGTGGCTGTTTCTGCTCGAACTGCAAATCCACGCTTTTCGTTGAGTGGCCCTGAACCGCACGAATCAGTTGGCCGTCCTCGGAAATCGAGAAGCGCTTCTTGTCGCTACTTGTCACGACCGCTTCAATCAGTTCGCGATCCAGTTTGCGACCGTCACGCGCAGCACCGTTGATCAGTTCTTCGATATTTGCCCAGCCTTCAGAGTCCAGCGTCAGACCGATCGCCTGAGGTTCGTGGCGCAATACGAAGCTGAGAAATTTGCTTGTCTCGTCCAAAATTTTTTTGCTCATGAACTTCCCTGTCTCTTAGCGCAATCGAATGTAGGAGCTGCGGCACGCTGCGATCTTTGTATCTTGATTTGAAGATCAAAAGATCGCAGCGTGCCGCAGCTCCTACAGTTGTTTTGGGTGTACTGAAAGATCAGCGGCGGTCGGCGACCACGCCAATCAACACCAGCACCACCAACAACACTGGCGCCAGGCTGTAGTTGTTGAACTGGCTCAGGCCCTTGACCACCCACGGCGTCGCATAGATCAGCGCGGCGCCGCTGCCGATCACGCACAGCAGGGCCATCAACGGTACGCGCAGGGCGCCGGCGATGCTGCCCAGGCGTTGCTCGACCCAGCCTTTGAAGTCGGCGCCGAACAGCACCAGCAGGCAGCCCACCAGGGCCAGGGCGATTTCCGAGAGGTTGCTGCGGCTCCAGCGGGACACGGTGGCGAGCAGGTCGAGTATCAAATCCATGGGTTTTTCCTTGGGGCGGCCGTTAGGGCTCAGCTCAGAAATTTCTGCAGCAGGTCGTTGAGGAACAGTTGTCCGCGCTCGGTGGCCGCCAGACGTGACGGTTCGACCTGCATCAGGCCGCTTTGTTCGGCCTCGCGGCGGTGCTCGGCGAGACTTTCCAGCGGCAGGCCGGTGCGTTCCGGATACAGGCGCGATTCCACTCCTGCCGTCAGACGTAAAGCGTTCATCAGGAACTCGAACGGCATCTCGTCATTGCTCAGGGCTTTCTCGCCAGCCTGGAAGCTCTTCGCCGGGTTGAGATAGTCCTTCGGCAAGCGCGTCTTCCAGGTGCGCACAATGCGCCCGTCCGGATGACTGAGCTTGCCGTGGGCGCCAGCACCGATGCCGATGAAGTCGCCGAAACTCCAGTAATTGAGATTATGCCGCGCCGGGCGCCCAGGCTGGGCGTAAGCCGAGACTTCGTATTGCGCGTAACCGTGCGCGGCCAGCAGCGCTTGCCCGGCTTCCTGAATGTCCCACAACGTGTCGTCCTCCGGCAGCACCGGCGGCTGGTTCCAGAACACCGTGTTCGGCTCCAGCGTCAGCTGATACCAGGAGATGTGCGTCGGTTTCAGTTCGATAGCCTGGCGCAGATCGCTCAAGGCATCGTCCAGCGACTGATCGGGCAGGCCGTGCATCAGGTCGAGGTTGAAGTTGTCGAACCCGGCCTGACGCGCCATTCCCGCCGCGCGCACCGCTTCGTCGCCGTTATGGATACGCCCGAGGGCTTCGAGTTTCTGCTGCTGGAAGCTCTGGATGCCGATCGACAGGCGATTGATCCCCAGCTTGCGATACGCGACGAACTTCTCTTGCTCGAAGGTGCCGGGGTTGGCTTCCAGGGTGATCTCGATGTCGTGGGCGAACGGGATGCGCTGCTCGACGCCTTTGAGCAAGCGCCCGAGGGCTTGCGCGCTGAACAGGCTCGGCGTACCGCCACCGAAGAAGATCGAACTGATTTCACGGCCATACACCGCGTGCAGGTCCTGATCGAGATCGGCCAGCAACGCGTCGACGTATTCCTCTTCCGGTAGCACCGGGCTGGCGGTGTGCGAGTTGAAATCGCAATACGGGCATTTGCGCACACACCACGGGATGTGGATGTACAGCGCCAGAGGCGGCAGCGTAGGCAGCGGCGCCCGAGGCGAAGAGGCGGCGCCGCCGATGATCAGCGACGACGCGGGGTGGCTGTCGGTCATTTCAGGCCCAGACGCTGGCGCAGCAGATCCATTGCACGGGCGCGGTGGCTGATCTGGTTCTTGTCGGCAGGCGTCAGTTCGGCGCTGGACACGTCACGCTCCGGCACCCAGAACAGCGGGTCGTAGCCGAAACCGTGCTCGCCACTGGCGGCGGTCAGGATGCGTCCGTGCCACAGGCCTTCGCAGAGGATCGGCAGCGGATCATCGGCATGCCGCACCAGTGCCAGCACGCAGACGAACTGAGCGCCGCGCTCGGCTTCAGGCACGTCTTTGAGGGCGTCGAGCAGTTTGGCGTTGTTCGCCGCATCGCCCTTGCCATCGGCATAGCGCGCCGAGTAGATGCCCGGTGCACCGCCGAGGAAGTCCACTGCCAGACCGGAATCGTCGGCCAGCGCCGGCAGGCCGGAGATGCGCGCGGCATTGCGCGCCTTGAGGATCGCGTTCTCGACGAACGACAGACCGGTTTCTTCCGGTTCGACCTTGCTCCATTCGCCGATCGAGCGCAGTTGCACCGAGTCGCCGAGCATGGCCTGGAGTTCCTTGAGTTTGCCGGCGTTATGGCTGGCCAGTACGAGTTGCGTGAGGTTCATCATTCGCCGGGAAAGAGTTCTTGGTTGAAGTTGATGGTGTTGACCTTGTCACCGTTCTGCACCTTGATTTCAAAGGTGCGGGTTTCCTGCTGCTCCACCGGGTATTGGGCGATGTAGTAGATCGCGCCCTGTTCGGTGACCTGGCGGAAGTTAAGAGGCACGCTTTGGCTGGTCAGGTCTTTGACCGTGCCGGTGACGTTGGCGATCAGCGGTTTGCCGTCCTTGATCACCGAGACGTTGATCACGCCCTGGTTCTTGCTGCGGATCAGCTCGGCTGCTTTGGCGATCTCGGGTGTCAGGAAGGTCGAGTTGAAGGTGTTGTAGTGCACGGTAACGTCGCCGAACACTTCCTTGCGTTCGCCCTTGATGGCATCGGCGGCCACCGCCGACAGACTCAGGCAGGCAGCCAATAGCACAGTAATCAAGCGACCCATGATCGTTCTCCTCGAAATGTCGTGGTTCAGACCGCGACCCGATGATCTGCAAGCACCGGGCTGCTGACGCGGTAGATACCAATCTCACCTAACAGATTAGGCCATAGCTTACTGGCCCACCCGTGACGGTGCTGTTGATCCACGGCAAGCCGATCAATGACCTTCGCATCACGTTCGCGACAAAGTTCTTCAAAGTCTTCGAAGGTGCAGAAGTGGATGTTCGGCGTGTTGTACCAGGTGTACGGCAGAAACTCCGACACCGGCATGCGGCCCTTGCTCGCCAGGTACCAGCGGCAGCGCCAGTGACCGAAGTTGGGGAAGGTGATGATGCACTGACGACCGACCCGCAGCATTTCGTCGAGGATCTTGTCCGGGTAATGCACGGCTTGCAGGGCCTGGGTCATGACGACGATGTCGAAACTGTTGCTGGCGAAGTTGCCCAGCCCCTTGTCCAGGTCCTGCTCGATGACGTTGATGCCCTTGGCCACGCACTCGGCGATGTTGTCGGCGTCGTTTTCCAGGCCATAACCCGTGACGTTCTTGTTGTCGCGCAGCCAGGTCAGCAGTTCGCCGTCGCCGCAACCGAGGTCGAGTACGCGGCTGCCGGCGGGGATCCATTCCTGGATGATTTCCAGATCAGCTCTCATGGCTTGTTCACACCGTAATTCGGTTCATGTAATTGCCGAACGCCTGCAAATAGCGCGGGATCGGAATCAGGAAAGCGTCGTGGCCCTGGGGTGCATCGATTTCCAGATAGCTGACGTCTTTGCGTGCGGCCATCAGTGCGTCCACCAGCTCTCGCGAGCGGGCCGGGGAGAAGCGCCAATCGGTGGTGAACGACATCACGCAGAACTTGGCGGTGGCGTTTTCGAAAGTTTTCGCCAGGTTATCGTCGAAGTTCGCCGCCGGATCGAAGTAGTCCAGTGCCTTGGTCATCAACAGATAGGTATTGGCATCGAAACGCCCGGAGAATTCTTCACCCTGATAGCGCAGGTAGCTCTCGACCTGGAACTCGACGCTGTGGAAGTCGTAGTTGAGCTTTTCGCTCTTCAGGCCACGACCGAATTTCTCGCCCATCGAGTCGTCGGATAGGTAGGTGATGTGCCCGACCATCCGCGCCAGCATCAGCCCGCGCTTGGGGATCACGCCCGCTTCCTGGAACGAGCCGCCGTGGAATTCCGGGTCGGTGAGGATCGCCTGACGCGCGACTTCGTTGAAGGCGATGTTCTGCGCCGAGAGCTTGGGGGCCGAGGCGATCGCCAGGCAGTGACGCACGCGATCCGGGTAGGTAATGGTCCACTGCAAGGCCTGCATGCCACCGAGGCTGCCGCCGATCACGGCGGCAAACTGGCGGATGCCGAGCAGATCGGCCAGACGCGCCTGGCTGTGC
Organism: Pseudomonas sp. GM30; assembly: GCF_000282275.2. NCBI lineage: Bacteria > Pseudomonadati > Pseudomonadota > Gammaproteobacteria > Pseudomonadales > Pseudomonadaceae > Pseudomonas > Pseudomonas sp. GM30. The sequence continues at coordinate 50,911 of NZ_AKJP02000009.1, forward strand.
ACCCAGTCTTCCACGGTGAGCACCGGGAAATCGGCGCCGAACGGCTTGCCGGTTTCCGGGTTGAGGCTGCTCGGGCCTGTGGAGCCGTTACAGCCGCCCAGATTGTTCAGGCTGACCACGAAGAACTTGTTGGTGTCGATCGGTTTGCCGGGGCCGATGCAGCTGTCCCACCAACCGGGTTTGCGGTCGTCGGCGCTGTGATAGCCGGCGGCATGGTGATGTCCGGACAAGGCGTGGCAGATCAGCACGGCGTTGCTCGCCTGTGCGTTCAGCGTGCCGTAGGTTTCGTAGATCAGGTCGTAGGCGGGCAGCGAACGGCCACAGGCCAGGGCCAGAGGTTCACTGAAGTGCGCCGTTTGCGGCGTCACCAGACCAACAGAATCGGGGGGAAAGGCAGCTGGCATCGACCCTGCTCTCGTTGAAATGAGGCGTAAGTCTAAAGACCGGGGGGGTTAGCGGCAAGCAACGATAAGGCCTGATCGTTGATTGAGCGAAGTCCTTGTGGGGAGGGGATTTATCCCCGATGGCTGCGTAGCAGACCTGTAATCTTTGGCCGTGCCCAAGGAATGGGGTGGGCAACAACAAGGGGGCCGCTTCGCGACCCATCGGGGATAAATCCCCTCACCACAGTGGATCAGGCTGGACGCACCAGTCCGGGCAATTCCGGCAGCTTCTTCGGCGCACAGATCTTCACCCGTTTCTGCCGGTTCAACTCGCCACTGAGCAAGCTGACCTGACTCTTGGACACGCCAAACGCCTTGGCCAGAAAGCCCATCAAATAAGCATTGGCCTTGCCCTCGACCGGCGGCGCGGTGAGGCGGATTTTCAGGCGGTCACCGTGCAGCCCGGCGAAATCATCGCTACGGGCTGCCGGTTGCAGATGACATTCGAGGATCAAGTCGTCCCCGTCCCAGCGAAACCAGCTCACATCAGCAAGCGCAGGATTTCCGGCATCATCGTCATCGCCGCCAGATTGTTGATCACCAGCATGTCGATCAGCTTCAGCGCCAGAAAGGCGAAGATTGGCGACAGATCCAGACCGCCGAGGTTCGGCAGAATCCTGCGGAACGGTGCCAGCGCCGGCTCACAGATCTGGTTGACCAGTTCAGCGCCCGGATTGTGGCTGCCGGGAGCGACCCACGAGAGGATCACGCTGATGATCAGGGCGAAGAAGAAGATCTTCAGGAACAGCGCGGTCACGCCGATGATCGACCAGATGAACAGCTGCAGCGGGTTGCCGGTGGTGCCATAGGTCAGCAGCAGGGTCAGGGCCATCAGCGCCAGTTGCACGAGGATCGCCAGCACCAGCGACGACATGTCCAGGCCGAAGATGCTCGGGATGATCCGGCGCAGTGGCTTGAGCAGTGGCTGGGTAGCCTTGACCACGAACTGGCACAGCGGGTTGTAGAAGTTGGCGCGCACCAGTTGCAGGACGAAGCGCAACAGCACGATCAGCAGGTACAGGCTGCCGAGGGTTTGCAGCACGTAAACCGCTGCGGTGTTCAATCCAATCATGTAAGGCTCCTTATTTGCCCAGTTGTTCGGCCATTTCGGCCGAGCGGTGCGCGGCGGCGCCGAGTGCTTTTTCTACCAGGGCTTCGAAACCATTGGCCTGGAATGATTTGATCGCGGCCTCTGTGGTGCCATTTGGCGAGGTCACGCGGCGGCGCAGTTCGGCGGCGTCGACATCGCTGGATACCGCCATGTGCGCGGCGCCCAAGGCCGTCTGCACGGTCAGTTGCTCAGCGACTTCCTTTGGCAGGCCAAGTTTGACGCCAGCGGCGGTCATCGCTTCGATCAGCAGGAAGAAATACGCCGGGCCGGAACCGGAGACCGCGGTCACGGCATCGAGTTGCTGCTCTTCGTTCAGCCACAGCGCGATGCCGACGGCGGACAGCAGCTCTTCGGCCTGCTGACGCTGTTCGGCGGTCACTTCGCTGGTGGCGTACAGGCCGCTGACGCCCTGACGCAGCAGCGCCGGGGTGTTCGGCATGCAGCGCACGATTGGCTGCTCGCCGAGCCACGCGGTCATGCTCGCGCAAGTGATGCCGGCGGCGATCGACACCACCAGTTGCTGCGGTTTCAGGCTGGGGCGGATGGCTTCGCACACGGCTTTCATCGCCTGTGGCTTGACCGCCAGTACGATCACGTCGACGCCGTCGATGGCCTGGGCGTTGTCGGCGAAGGTTTCGATGCCGTGTTCGGCACTGACGCGCTGGCGGGTCTCTTCGCCCGGATCGCTGGCGCGAATCTGGCTGGCTTGCAGACCCTTGGCCCGCAGGCCGCCGATCAGGCTGGCGGCCATGTTGCCGGCACCGATAAAGGCAATGCGTGTGTTGCTCATGTCAGGTCCTTTTTCAGATGGCTGTCGGTCATTGCTGACCGTAATCTCTGGCGCCAAACAGGGCGGTACCGATCCGCACCCAGGTGGCGCCCTGGGCGATGGCCGACTCGAGGTCGTGGCTCATGCCCATGGAAAGTGTGTCGAGCGGCAGATTCAGGCTGGCCTGCAAACGTTGCACGGCAGCAAAAGCGGCATCTTGTTCGGCGCGATCTTCGGTCGGCTCGGGAATCGCCATCAGCCCGCGCAGTTTCAGGCGCGGCAGGGCGCTGATGGCCTCGGCCAGCGCCGGCAGGTCGGCCGGGGTGCAGCCGGACTTGCTGGCCTCACCACTGACGTTGACCTGAATGCAGATGTTCAGCGGCGGCAGCTCGGCCGGGCGCTGTTCGGACAGGCGTTGGGCGATTTTCAGGCGATCCACAGAGTGCACCCAGTCGAAATGCTCGGCGATGGCGCGAGTCTTGTTCGATTGAATGGGGCCAATGAAGTGCCAGATCAAGGGCAGGTCGGCCAGTTCGAGCTGTTTGCCCAGGGCTTCCTGCAGATAGTTCTCGCCAAAGTCACGCAGGCCGGCGGCGTAGGCTTCACGCAAGGCCTGCGCCGGTTTCGTCTTGCTGACGGCGAGCAATTGAACGCTGTTTTCGTCACGACCGGCCGCTTTGGTCGCGGCCTGGATGCGCGAACTAACCTGAAGGATGTTGTCTGCTATCGTGGACATCAAGAGGCGCCGGCGGTCTGAAGGTTCGCGGCATTCTACTGGAATTGAGGGACGCTATGGATATCACTGAACTGCTGGCGTTCAGCGCCAAACAGGGCGCTTCCGACCTGCACCTGTCGGCCGGTCTGCCGCCGATGATCCGCGTTGATGGCGATGTGCGGCGGATCAATCTGCCGGCGCTGGATCACAAGCAAGTGCACGAATTGATCTACGACATCATGAACGACACCCAGCGCGTCGACTTCGAGAAACACCTGGAAACCGATTTCTCGTTCGAAGTCCCCGGTGTCGCGCGCTTTCGGGTCAACGCGTTCAACCAGAACCGGGGCGCCGGCGCGGTGTTCCGCACCATTCCCTCGAAAGTGCTGAGCATGGAAGACCTCGGCATGGGCGACGTGTTTCGCAAGATCACCGATGCGCCGCGCGGGCTGGTGCTGGTGACCGGGCCGACCGGGTCCGGCAAATCGACCACGCTGGCGGCGATGATCGATTACCTCAATACCCATCGCCATCACCACATTCTCACCATCGAAGACCCGATCGAGTTTGTCCACGAATCGCGCAAATGCCTGATCAATCAGCGCGAAGTCCATCGCGATACCCGCAGCTTCGCCACCGCGCTGCGTTCGGCGCTGCGCGAAGACCCGGACGTGATTCTGGTGGGCGAGATGCGTGATCTGGAAACCATCCGTCTGGCGCTGACCGCTGCCGAGACCGGGCATCTGGTGTTCGGCACGCTGCACACCACATCGGCGGCGAAAACCATCGACCGTGTTGTCGATGTGTTCCCCGGTGATGAGAAGTCCATGGTGCGTTCGATGTTGTCCGAATCGTTGCTGGCGGTGGTCTCGCAGACCCTGATCAAGAAGATCGGCGGCGGGCGGGTGGCAGCCCACGAGATCATGCTGGGAACGTCGGCGATCCGGAACCTGATCCGCGAGGACAAGGTGGCGCAAATGTATTCGGCGATTCAGACCGGCGGGTCGTTGGGGATGCAGACACTCGACATGTGCCTGAAGGAACTGGTGACCAAGGGCTTGATCAGCCGCGAGCATGCGCGAGAGAAGGCGCGTACGCCGGATAATTTCTAAAGGCTGGAATGCACCTGTGGCGAGGGAGCTTGCTCCCGCTTGAGCGCGTAGCGCTCACAAGATTTTGGGGCTGCTGCGCAGCCCAGCGGGAGCAAGCTCCCTCGCCACAGTTGATCGTGTTTCAGCGTTGAACTACGCGCATCTGCTTGCCAGCCGGTTCTTTCGGCAGCACACGCTTGGCAACCACGTAATGCTGTTCCCAGTACGGCTTGTTCAGCGTATCGATGCTCACCGCTTTGCCACGGCGCGGGGCGTGGATGAAGCGGTCGTTGCCCAGGTAGATCGCAACGTGGTTGACCCGACGGCTCTTGATGTTGAAGAAAATCAGGTCGCCCGGCTTCAGATCCTTGCGCTCGACTTTCTCGCCATGACCGCTGGCCATGGCATTGGAAGTGCGCGGCAGGTCGAAGGTCGCGTCGTTGAACGCATATTTCACCAGACCGCTGCAGTCGAAGCCTTTACTTGGGCTGCTGCCGCCCCAACGGTAGGGAGTACCGAGGACGTTCACCGCACGGCTCAGGACGTTGCTGCTTTCCTTGTTGGCCATCGGTGGCACCAGCTTGCCGTTATTCTTGCTGGCGAGCGTGGTGTGTTTCGTTTGTTTGCTGCTCTTGCTCGAAGGAGCCGAAGCATGGGATTTAGGGGTGAAACCGTTGACGTTGGGAAGACGTTGCTCACGATTGGTGGCGTGGGCGGCCAGTGGCATTAATAGGCAAATAGTTAGCCATGTCTTGAAAAATGGTCGCATTAGGCGTGGCTCTTATGTGTTAGCGCGCAACTTTATAACAGCTTTTTTGTCCCTTCCGAGGCCGTTGGTCGATTCCATCGGAGGGCAACGGAACCAAACAAGCGGCAAACGGACGCAATTGTCGGACAGAAGTCCGGTGCTATAAGGCTTTGACGGACGACACGGTAACATTTGCCGTACGTCGGCTACATGTAAAAAAGTCACAAAGAATTAAAGAAAATTTATCTATCGTGTGAATCGAGGTCTTCATGAACCGCTATCAGCAGGTTGCTGCACCGCAGGATACGCACAGCAAAATCATCGGTTATCTGCTGTGGATTTTTGGTTTCACCGGCGCTCACCGCTTCTATTACGGCAAGCCGGTGACCGGGACGATCTGGTTCTTCACCTTCGGTCTGCTGGGCATTGGCTGGCTGATCGACGTGTTCCTGATCCCGGCAATGGATCGCGAGGCGGATCTGCGCTTCACCGCAGGGCCGATCGAATACAACGTGGCGTGGATACTGCTGACGTTCCTCGGCGTGTTCGGCGTGCACCGGATGTACCAGGGCAAGTGGATCAGCGGGTTGCTGTATCTGCTGACCGGCGGATTGTTCTTTATTGGTGTGCTGTATGACTTCTGGACCCTGAATGATCAGGTCTCGGTACGCAACGCGCAGAATCGCGGCGCCTTCCAGTAATTGTGGCGAGGGAGCTTGCTCCCGCTGGGTCGCGAAGCGGCCCCTCTCTTGATACAAAAGAAGGTCTGCTGCGCAGCCCGGCGGGAGCAAGCTCCCTCGCCACAGAGTTACGCCTGGTGGCTGATCCGCCCGTCCACCAGCGTATAGCGCACCACACCCGGCAAACTGTGCCCAAGGAACGGACAGTTCTCGCCCTTCGACAGCCAGCCTTCACCGGCCACGGTGGATGCCTTCGGATCGAGCAGCACGATATCCGCCGCGCCGCCCACCGCCAGTTTGCCCGCCGGCAGACGCAACGCGTCCGCAGGCCCAGCGCTCAGGCGCGCCAGCAGGGTCGGCAGATCCAGCAAGCCGTCTTCAACCAGCGTCATCGCCAGCGGCAACAGCAACTCCACACTGCTGATGCCCGGCTCGGTCGCGCCGAACGGCGCCAGTTTGGCGTCGCGTTCATGCGGCTGGTGATGGCTGGAGATCGCCGAAATCACCCCGGACTTCACCGCTTCACGCAGGCCGTCGCGGTCGGCGCGGGTGCGCAGCGGCGGTTGCACGTGATACAGGCTGCTGAAGTCGATCAGCGCTTCGTCGGTGAGGATCAACTGATACAGCGCGACATCCGCCGTGACCTTCAAGCCACGGGCCTGGGCCTGGGCGATCAGAGCCACGCCGCGCGCGCTGGTCAGTTGGCTGAAGTGCGCGCGCACGCCGGTCTGCTCGACCAGCAGCAGATCGCGGGCCAGGGCTACGGTTTCCGCAGTTTCCGGGATGCCCGGCAGACCGAGGAAACTGGCGACCGCGCCCTCATGGGCCAGACCGCCATCGGCCAGATCGTGATCCTGCGAATTGAAGATCACCGTCAGGTCGAAGGTCGCCGCGTATTCCAATGCCCGGCACAGGGTGCGGGTGTTGCGGAAACTCTCCAGGCCATTGCCGAACGCCACACACCCGGCGTCGCGCAGCGCCACCAGCTCGGCCAGCTGTTCGCCATCCAGCCCTTTGCTCAGCGCGCCAATCGGAAACACCTTGGTGTTGCCGGCCTCGCGGGCGCGGTCGAGGATCAGTTCGGCCACGGCCGAAGTGTCGAGCACCGGTTTGGTCTTCGGTGGACAGCACAGGCTGGTCACGCCGCCGGCCGCAGCCGCGCGGGTTTCGCTGGCGATGCTGCCTTTGCGGCTGTAGCCCGGCTCGCGCAGGGCCACGTTCAGGTCGACCAGGCCCGGTGCTGCAACCAGACCGTTGGCGTCGATGGTTTCCACAGCGGTGAAACCGGCCGGTGCGGCGCCGAGGGCGACGATCTTGCAGGCTTCAACGTGAATGTCGGTGATTTGATCCAGGCCGCTGCTTGGATCGATGACGCGGGCGCCGAGAATGCTGAGCTTCACTGGGCGTTCTCCTGCTCGAATTGACGTTGCGCTGTTTGCCCGCTCATGGCCATCGACAGCACGGCCATGCGGATGGCGATGCCGTAGGTGACTTGATTGAGGATCACCGAGTGCGGGCCGTCGGCCACTGCCGATTCGATCTCCACGCCACGGTTGATCGGCCCCGGGTGCATGACGATGCAATCGGGTTTGGCCCCGGCCAGACGCGCAGTCGTCAGGCCGAACAGGCGATAGAACTCGCCTTCGCTCGGCAGCAGGCCGCCGGTCATGCGCTCACGCTGCAGGCGCAGCATGATCACCACGTCGACGTCCTTCAGGCCTTCGTTCATGTCGGTGTAGACCTTGACGCCGTACTGCTCGATGCCGATCGGCAGCAGGGTCTTCGGTGCGATCACGCGGATGTCCGGGCAACCGAGGGTCTTCAGGGCGAGCATGTTCGAACGCGCCACCCGCGAGTGCAGGATGTCGCCGACGATCGCCACCGAGAGGTTTTCGAAACCGCCCTTGTGCCGACGGATGGTGAGCATGTCGAGCATGCCCTGGGTCGGGTGCGCGTGCCGGCCGTCGCCGCCGTTGATGATCGCCACCTGCGGGCAGACATGCTCGGCGATGAAGTGTGCGGCGCCGGAATCACCGTGGCGCACGACGAACATGTCGGCGGCCATCGCTTCGAGGTTGCGCAGGGTGTCGAGCAGGGTTTCACCTTTGCTGGCCGACGAGGTCGACACGTTCAGGGTGATCACGTCCGCCGACAGCCGCTGGGCCGCCAGTTCGAAGGTGGTGCGGGTGCGGGTGGAGTTTTCGAAGAACACGTTGCACACGGTCTTGCCGCGCAGCAACGGGACCTTCTTCACCGCCCGGGCGCCGACTTCGAGGAACGAGTCGGCGGTGTCGAGGATTTCCGTCAGCAACTCGCGGCGCAGGCCGTCGAGCGAGAGGAAGTGGCGCAGCTGGCCCTGATCATTGAGCTGCAGCGGGCGCTTGGTATCTAGAGGCGTCATCGCGAGGGGGACTCTCAATAAGGGCGGATTAGGAATTCAGGTCTTGCAGTTCGAGCGTCAGCGGCTCCGGGCCGGACAGCTTCACGCGCTCATTGGCGGCCAGCGACAGGGTCGCGCCGACCACGTTCGGGCGGATCGGCAGCTCGCCGGCGTCCAGGTCGAGCAGGCAGACCAGAGTCACGCTGGCCGGGCGGCCGTAGTCGAACAGTTCGTTCATGGCAGCGCGGATGGTCCGGCCGCTCATCAATACGTCATCGATCAGCACCAAATGCTGGCCTTCGATCTCGAAGGGCAGGGCCGACGGGCGCACTTGCGGGTGCAGGCCGTTCTGGCTGAAGTCGTCGCGGTAGAAGGAAACATCCAGCGTGCCCAGCGGCGCGTCGCTGCCCAGTTCCTTGAGCAGGGCCTGCGCGACCCAGATGCCGCCGGTGCGGATGCCGATGTAACGCGGTTCGCTGATATCACGCTGTGCAAGGTGCGCCTTGAGGCGGGTCGCCATCTGGCTGATCAGATCGGCGGGATTGGGCAGGCTCATGGTTGCTCCTTCGTGATTCCGAGCCGCGTCCTGCCGGACGTGGCTGGGTTTATAACCAAAAGAAAAGCGCCGAAGCGCTTGTCAGGATTCAAACAATGCAGTGTTTTCATCGAGCCAGCCCTGCAACAGCAGGGCGGCGGCGATGGCGTCCACCGGGTTGTCGCGGTAACTGCCTTTCTGCCCGCCGCGCACCAGTCGTTCACCCTTGGCTTCAAAAGTGGTCAGGCGTTCGTCGTGGGTATAGAAGGGCACATTAAAGCGGCCATTGAGGCGTCGGGCGAATTTCTCCGCGCGCAGGCACATTTCACTGGGCGTGCCGTCCATGTTCAGCGGCAGGCCGACCACCACGGCGTCGGGTTTCCATTCCTTGAACAGCGCTTCGACCTGATTCCAGTCGGGTACGCCGTTCTGCGCTTTCAGGGTGCACAGCTCGCGGGCCTGGCCGGTAATCACCTGGCCGACCGCAACGCCGATCTGTTTGGTGCCGTAGTCGAAGCCGAGAATCAGGCGCAGGGCCATCAGGCGTGCCCCGCCTGACTGGTCAGCAGGCTGAGGTTGATCCCCAGATGCCGTGCCGCCGCTTCCAGACGCAGCTCGCTGCTGGTATTGAACAGGATGTCGGCGTCGTACGGGCAGGTCAGCCAGGCGTTGTCGGCCAGCTCAGCCTCCAGTTGCCCGGCTTCCCAACCGGCATAACCAAGGGCGATCACGCTTTTCGCCGGACCTACGCCATCGGCGATGGCGAACAGCACGTCCTGCGAGGTGGACAGTGCCAGATCACCGTCCAGTTCGACGGTGGCCTGAAAGGTCTTGCCCGACGGGTGCAGGACGAAACCGCGATCGGTCTGCACCGGGCCGCCAATGAAGATCGGCACATGCTGGCACAGCGCTGGCGGATCGATGTCCGGGCGCAATTGCTCGAGAATGTCAGCCAGATTCAGCTCTTGCGGTCGATTGACCACCAGCCCCATGGCGCCATTGGCCGTGTGCTCGACGATGTAGGTCAAGGTGTGGGCAAAGTTCGGGTCGGCCATGTGCGGCATGGCGATCAGGAAGTGATGCTTGAGGTAGCTGGGGCTGACGTTTTTCATGAGCGATAGTGTGGCGTTCAAGGGGCGAACTGACAAGCTGAGGATGCGTTGCAAATGGTCTTCACCGGACCTCTGTGGCGAGGGAGCTTGCTCCCGCTCGGCTGCGCAGCAGTCGTAAAACCTGACAACGCGGTGTATCTGGAAAAAGCAGGGGGCCACTTCGCAGCCCAGCGGGAGCAAGCTCCCTCGCCACAAAAGCTCGCTTGGCGCTGGTCAGTTACTGGAGAGCTTGTCGCCCCGGGCGAATTTCCAGGTGCGGATGATTTCCAGTCGGTCGATATCCGACAGATCGCCGGTAAACGGCGCAAACGGTGCCGCCAGCCGGACGATGCGCTGCGCCGCCTGATCCAGCAGCGGCTGGCCGGATGATTCCAGCACCAGCACTTCATACAGCGAGCCATCGCGGTTGATCGAGACCATCAGGCGCAGGTTGCCGTAAATCTGCTTGCGCCGTGCTTCTTCCGGGTAATTGAGGTTGCCGATGCGCTCGACCTTCTTGCGCCAGTCATCCTTGTACCAGGCACCTTTGTCGCGCATGGTCGAGGCCGCGCTCAAGCGGTGAATCCGCGGGCGCTTGGCGTACAACTGTTGTTCGTTGGCCAGTTCCGCTTCGAGGCTGGCGATGTCGCTGGACAGCTGCGAGCTGTCGAACGTCGGCGCGTTGACCGCAGGTTTGGTCTCGGTTTTGGTTTCTTCTTTCTTGGTCGGCGCCTTTTGCTGTTTCGGCGCCACGGTGGTCACCGCAGCCTTGGGCGCGGCCTCGCGCACTTCCGGCTTGGCGGCCGGTGGCGGGGTGACCTTCTTGACCTGATTGTCCTGGAACGGCGCGACCTCGGTGGTCTTGGGGATCGCCTTCTTGTCGAGGGTGCCGCTGCCTTCCTGGTTTTCCTGAGCGAGGAAATCAGCCTTTTTCGGCTTGGTTTCGCTCTTGAAGGTGGCGAGGGTGATTTCCAGGGTTTTGCTGATCTGCTTGGGCTCGACCATGGTAAAGCCAACGCCGAGCAGCAGCGCCAAATGAATCAGCGCCGCCAGAAACAGGGTAAATCCGAGGCGATCGGCCGGGCGCACGCCACGATGGGCGAGTTCTGCGGGCAGATCGGACGGGAGGGTCATGACAAGAAAACCAACATCGCGTTTTTCAGAGGCTGCGCATGATAACGCAATGTTGGTTTCACGCCTTGGGCTTCACGCTTCAAGCGACAAGCTGCATGTGACACACGTCAAGCTTGCGGCTTTTTGCCGGCGGCTTGCAGTTTCTTGTCGATCGCATCCATCAACATGCCGCCGATGTCGGTGCCGAAGGCATTGTCGATTTCGCGGATGCAGGTCGGGCTGGTGACGTTGATTTCAGTCAGGTGCTCACCGATCACGTCCAGACCGACGAACAGCAGGCCTTTCTCACGCAGGGTCGGGCCAACCTGAGCGGCGATCCAGCGATCCTTGTCGGTCAGCGGGCGCGCTTCACCACGACCACCGGCGGCGAGGTTGCCACGGGTTTCGCCCTGGGCCGGAATCCGTGCCAGGCAGTAATCCACCGGCTCGCCGTCGATCATCAGGATGCGCTTGTCGCCGTCCTTGATCGCCGGCAGGTAGGCCTGGCCCATGATCTGCTGATTGCCGAGGGCGGTCAGGGTTTCCAGAATCACCGACAGGTTCGGATCGCCGGCGCGGTGACGGAAAATCGAAGTACCGCCCATGCCGTCCAGCGGCTTGAGAATCACGTCGCCGTGTTTGGCGGCGAACTCGCGCAGGACGTCGGCGCGACGGCTGACCACGGTTGGCGGTGTGCACTGCGGAAACAGCGTGGCGAACAGTTTTTCGTTGCAGTCGCGCAGGCTCTGCGGCTTGTTGACCACCAGCACGCCAGCGGTTTCGGCCTGTTCCAGCAAGTAGGTGGAGTAGACGAACTCCATGTCGAACGGCGGATCCTTGCGCATCAGGATCACGTCGAGGTCGCTCAGCAGGTTGTCCTGCTCGGCGTCCAGTTCGAACCATTTTTCCGGGTTGGCGAAGACTTTCAGCGGCTTCATGCGTGCCCGGGCCTGACCTTCGGCCTGATACAGGTCGCGCTGCTCCATATAGAACAGTTCCCAGCCACGTTTCTGCGCGGCCAGCAGCATGGCCAGCGAGCTATCCTTTTTATAGGAAATGCTGGCGATAGGGTCCATGACAATCCCGACGCGAACGCTCATTGGGTTTTCCTCGAAAATTGGCTACCGGATCGGTATTGAAAAAGTGCCGCCAGAGTGGCTCCGGGCGGGTTTTCGGTCAAGGGAAAACCCGTCGATAGATTGGACCGGGAGACTGTGCTAAAAAGGCTGCCATGCGGTGCTGGCCCTTGAACATCAAGGGTTTCCAGCCATTACTCATCGCAAAACGGACAATTTGATTCGCAAAGGCGACGGTAGAGCCCTCTTATGGAACAGCAGTCCAGCGCCTTGAAGGTCATGGTGATCGATGACTCGAAAACGATTCGTCGCACCGCCGAAACGCTGTTGAAAAATGTGGGCTGCGAAGTCATCACGGCGATCGATGGCTTCGACGCGTTGGCCAAGATCGCCGACCACCACCCCGGGATCATTTTTGTCGACATCATGATGCCGCGTCTGGATGGTTATCAGACCTGCGCTTTAATCAAGAACAACAGTGCGTTCAAGACCACGCCGGTGATCATGCTGTCGTCGCGTGACGGGCTGTTCGACAAGGCCAAGGGGCGGATTGTCGGTTCTGATCAATTTTTGACCAAGCCTTTCAGCAAGGAAGAACTGCTCGACGCGATTCAGGCCCATGTTCCGGGCTTCGCCGCCGTTTTGCCGCAGTAAGACACGTACAGTGACGCTCGGCCAGCGGGCCGGGAGTCGACAAGAAAAATGGGGAAGACCATGGCACGTATCCTGATCGTCGATGATTCGCCGACTGAAATGTACAAACTCACCGGCATGCTCGAAAAGCACGGCCATGAAGTGCTCAAGGCCGAAAACGGCGCCGACGGCGTGGCCCTGGCCCGTCAGGAAAAGCCTGACGCGGTCTTGATGGACATCGTCATGCCCGGCCTCAACGGCTTCCAGGCCACCCGGCAACTGACCAAGGATGCCGAGACCAGCCATATTCCGGTGATCATCATCACCACCAAGGATCAGGAAACCGACAAGGTCTGGGGCACGCGCCAGGGCGCGAAGGATTACCTGACCAAACCGGTCGAAGAAGACATGCTGATCAAGACCCTGAACAACGTGCTGGCCGGTTGATCGCGCGGCCATGAACCAGTCGCTGACCGCGTTCGAGCTGCTGTGGCAGATCGACCAGCGCTGCCGTCTGCTGGCGGCGGACCTGCCGTCGCAGCCCGGCCGTCAGGATCGCTGGAGCGGCATCGGTTTTCGCCTCGGCGAGCATTGGTACGTGACGCCGATGGGCGAAGTCAGCGAAGTGCTGCACGAACCGCGCTGCACTCAGTTGCCCGGGGTCAAGCCGTGGGTCAAAGGGGTGGCTAACCTGCGTGGGCGCTTGCTGCCGATCATGGACCTGTGCGGCTTCTTCGGTCACGAGCTGTCGCCGCTGCGCAAACAGCGGCGTGTGTTGGTGGTGGAGCACAACGATGTGTTCGCCGGGTTGCTGGTGGATGAGGTGTTCGGTCTGCAGCACTTCGAGCAGGACAGCTTCGAACCGATCTCGATCAGCAAGCGCCAGGGCTCAAAGGCAGAGTTCGTCAAAGGCTATTTCCGGCGTGAGCAGAACTGGCGGGTGTTCAGCCTGTTTGCGCTGGCCAAATCGCCGGTGTTCATGAGCGTCGCGATATAGCCGAAACACCATAAATCCATGGGGTGGGGGTCTGTGGCGAGGGGATTTATCCCCGATGGTTGGCAAAGCCAACCCAAAACCTGCATTCGCATGTGCCAGATACAACTCAGTTTTGGGGCCGCTGCGCGACCCATCGGGGATAAATCCCCTCACCACAAATCCCACAGTGGACCGTGGCAGGTTTCATAGGCGAGGACCGATGACAAAAGCAAAAACAGGCAAGTCGGCAGAAGGGTCGCGCAGTCGCTCGCAGATCATCGTGCTGTTCATCGCACTGATCGTGTTCATCATGCTGCTGTTCGCCAACTTCGCCTACCTCAACACCCAGGCCAACTACGACAAGCAGTACATCGGCCATGCCGGTGAGCTGCGCGTGCTGTCGCAGCGGATTGCCAAGAACGCCACTGAAGCCGCCGCCGGCAAGGCCGCCGCGTTCAAGTTGCTGAGCGATGCGCGCAATGATTTTGCCCAGCGCTGGGGTTACCTGAAGAAGGGTGACCCGTCCACCGGCCTGCCGCCCGCGCCGGCCACCGTGCGCCCGGAAATGCGCGCGGTGCAGCTGGATTGGGAACGCCTGCTGAAAAACACCGACGCGATTCTCTCCAGCGAGCAGACCGTGCTCTCGCTGCATCAGGTCGCCGCGACGCTGGCCGAAACCGTGCCGCAGTTGCAGATCGAATACGAAAAAGTCGTCGAGATCCTTCTGCAGCGCGGCGCCCCGGCAGCGCAGGTGGCGATGGCCCAGCGCCAATCGCTGCTGGCCGAACGCATTCTCGGCGCGGTGAACACCGTGCTCGCTGGCGACGAAAACTCGCAGCAGGCTGCCGATGCGTTTGGCCGCGACGCCACCCGTTTCGGCCAGGTCCTCAACGGCATGTTGCAGGGCAACCCGACCCTGAAAATCAGCCAGGTCGAAGACCGTGATGCCCGTGCGCGGCTGAGTGAAATTTCCGAGCTGTTCCAGTTCGTCTCCGGCTCCGTGGATGAAATCCTCGAAACCTCGCCGGAGCTGTTCAAGGTCCGGGAGTCGGCGAGCAATATCTTCAGCCTGTCGCAGACCCTGCTCGACGAAGCCTCGCACCTCGCCAGCGGTTTCGAAAACCTCGCCGGCGGACGCAACACCGACACCATCGGCGGTTACGTGCTGGGCTTGCTGGCGCTGGCCTCGATCATCCTGATCGGCATGGTCATGGTCCGTGAAACCAACCGCCAGTTGCGCGAGACCGCCGAGAAGAACGAGCGCAACCAGAACGCGATCATGCGCCTGCTCGACGAGATCGAAGACCTCGCCGACGGTGACCTGACGGTGACCGCCTCGGTGACCGAAGACTTCACCGGGACCATCGCCGATTCGATCAACTACTCGGTTGACCAACTGCGCGATCTGGTCGCGACCATCAACCTCACCGCCGGCCAGGTCGCCGCCGCCGTGCAGGAAACCCAGGCCACCGCCATGCACCTGGCGCAAGCCTCGGAGCATCAGGCGCAGCAGATTTCCGAAGCCTCGACCGCGATCAGCGACATGGCCCAGTCCATCGATCAGGTCTCGGCCAACGCCGCTGAATCCTCGGCGGTGGCCGAGCGCTCGGTGGAAATCGCCAACAAGGGCAACGAGGTGGTGCACAACACTATCCACGGCATGGACAACATCCGCGAACAGATTCAGGACACCGCCAAACGCATCAAGCGTCTCGGCGAGTCGTCCCAGGAAATTGGCGACATCGTTAGCCTGATCGACGACATTGCCGACCAGACCAACATCCTCGCGCTCAACGCGGCGATTCAGGCCTCGATGGCCGGGGACGCCGGGCGCGGCTTTGCCGTGGTTGCCGACGAAGTACAGCGACTGGCCGAACGTTCGTCCGCCGCCACCCGGCAGATCGAAACCCTGGTGCGGGCGATCCAGACCGACACCAACGAAGCGGTGATTTCCATGGAGCAGACCACCACCGAAGTGGTGCGGGGCGCGCGACTGGCGCAGGATGCCGGAGTGGCACTGGAAGAAATCGAAGGCGTTTCGAAAACCCTCGCCGCGTTGATTCAAAGCATTTCCAACGCGGCGCAGCAGCAGACTTCGTCGGCCGGGCAGATCTCGCTGACGATGAACGTGATCCAGCAGATCACCTCGCAGACCTCGTCCGGCTCCACCGCCACCGCCGAGAGCATTGGCAATCTGGCGAAAATGGCCAGTCAGCTGCGCCGTTCGGTATCCGGTTTCACCTTGCCGTCGGCGTCCGCGACGGACAAGGCGTGAGTGGAGTGGTTATGGGTGACCGGCACGACTACGTGGCCCTCGAATGGGTCAAGGGTGAAATTGCCGAAACGCTGAGGCTGGCGCATCAGGCGATTGAAACCGTGCTCGATGACCCGCAGGCCACGCCGGGGCTGGATGAGTGTCTGGCCTATATCCATCAGGTGCACGGCAGTTTGCAGATGGTTGAGTTCTATGGCGCGGCGTTGCTCGCCGAAGAAATGGAGCATCTGGTCGAAGCCTTGCAGCAGGGGCGCGTCGCCCATCGCGACGAAGCCCTGCACTTGCTGCTGCAAGCCCTCGGGCAACTGCCGATCTATCTCGATCGGGTGCAGAGTGCCCGCCGCGATCTGCCGTTGGTGGTGCTGCCGCTGATCAACGATCTGCGCAGTGCGCGCGGCGACAGCCTGCTTTCGGAAACCAGCCTGTTCAGCCCGCCACTGCCGGACTTGCCGCCGTTGAGCGCAGAAGCGCTGGCCGCGCTGGAGCCGGCCGAGTGGCCCAACATGCTGCGCAAGTTGCGCCAGATGCTGCAGATGGCGCTGGTCGGTTTGCTGCGCGAGCAGGATGACCAGACGCACTTCGAATACCTGGCGAAAGTCTTCCAGCGCCTCGAAGCGCTCAGCGGCGATGCGCCGTTGAGTCCGCTGTGGCAGGTCGCCTCCGCGCTGGTTGAAGGCATGCGCGAAGGCGCCATCGCCAACAGCCCGGCGTTGCGCAGCCTGTTCAAGGACGCCGACAAGGAACTCAAGCGCCTGCTCGAACAAGGCCCGCGCGGCCTCAATCAGCCGCCCCCGCCGGAGTTGCTGAAAAGCCTGCTGTTCTATATTGCCAAAGCCGAACATCCCACCGGGCAGATGCTGACCATGAAAGATCGCTACTCCCTGGACGACGCGTTGCCCGACAGCGCGATGGTCGACGAAGAACGCGCGCGCCTGGCCGGCCCCGACCGCGATGCGATGCGCTCGGTGCTGGCGGCGCTGTGCGAAGAGCTGGTGCGGGTCAAGGAACGCCTCGACCTGTTCGTCCGTAGCGATCGTCAGCACACCTCCGATCTGGAGAGTCTGCTGGCGCCGTTGCGGCAGATCGCCGACACCCTCGCGGTGCTCGGTTTCGGCCAGCCGCGCAAAGTCATCATCGATCAACTGGCGGTGGTGCTCAGCCTCGCCCAGGGCCAGCGCGAACCGAATGACGCGACCCTGATGGACGTTGCCGGTGCGCTGCTCTACGTCGAGGCCAACCTCGCCGGAATGGTCGGCACTGTAGAGCCGGAAAGTCTCGAAGACGCGCGCCTGCCGACCACCGACCTGACGCAGATTCATCAGATCGTGATCAAGGAAGCACGCATCTGCCTGCAACAGGCCAAGGACATGATCGTCGATTACATCGACGCCGACTGGGATCGCCAGCAACTGCAGCCGCTGCCGGAACTGCTGACCCAGGTGCGCGGCGCGCTGGCGATGATTCCGCTGAGCCGGGCGGCGAGTCTGGTCGAGGCCTGCAACAGCTTCATCCGCGAACACCTGCTGCTCGATCCGCACCAGCCAGGCTGGCAGCAACTGGATAATCTAGCCGACGTCATCACCAGCCTCGAGTATTACCTCGAGCGCCTGAGCGACGACCCGCAAGCGCCGAATGAACAACTGCTGGATGTCGCACAAAAAAGCCTCGCCAGCCTCGGTTTCTTTCCACATGAGCCGCACGTACCGCTGCTCGACGATGTGCTCAGTCCCAGCGAAGCGCTGGTGATGCAGGACCTGCAAGCGCTGGATGACCCCGAGACCGTGCAGTCGCTGGCCGATGTATTGGCCAGCCCGGTCTCGGCGGTCAACCCGCCGGCCTTGATCACCCCCGGCAACCTGATGCCGCCGCCCGCCGACGAAGAACCGGTGGACGATGAACTGCGCGAAGTGTTCCTCGAAGAGACCGACGAGGTGCTCGAGGTTCTGCACGAATACCTGCCGCGCTGGTCGGCTGACGTTCATGACCGCGCCGCCCTGACCGAACTGCGCCGCGCCTTTCACACCTTGAAGGGCAGCGGGCGCATGGTGCGTGCGTTGATCCTTGGTGAGCTGGCCTGGGCCGTGGAAAACCTGCTCAACCGCGTGCTGGAACACAGCGTCGAACCTGGCGCGCAGGTGCAGCAGTTGCTCACTGACACGGTGTTGCTGCTGCCGGAGCTGATCAGCGAATTCGCCACGCACCGCCAGCGTCAACGCAGCGATGTCGATCAACTGGCGGCCCGTGCGCATGCGCTGGCCAAAGGTGTCGAGCCGCTGGCGGCTGAAGACGTTGAGGATGTGGCGGCCCTCGACCCGCTGTTGCTGGAGATCTTCCGCAACGAGGCCGAAACCCACCTCGCCAGCCTCAACCGCTTCCTCGATCAGGCCGCCGAGCATGTGCCGCTGCCGGCCAGCGACGAATTGCAGCGCGCCTTGCACACGCTCAAGGGCAGTGCGTCGATGGCCGGCGTGTTGCCGATTGCCGAACTGGCGGCGCCGCTGGATAAACTGGCGCGCGAGTTCAAGGCGCATCAGTTGCCGCTGGATCTCGATGAAGTGGAATTGCTCCTCGAAGCCGAAGGCCTGTTCCGCGTTGGTTTGCGCCAGCTCAAGCACGATCCGCTGGCGCCGATTGTCGGTGCGCAGTCGCTGATCAAACGCACCGAAACGCTGCTGGCCGAACGTCTGGAAGCGATCCTCAGTGCGCCGAGCACCGGCCTGCGGATCAAGCGCGATCCGCAACTGATCAACAACTTCCTCGCCCAGGGCATGGACATCCTGCTCGACGCCGAAAGCCTGTTGCAACGCTGGCAGCAACACCCCGGCGAGCGCCAGGAACTCAGCGCGCTGCTCGATGAACTGACCACCCTCGGCGAAGGCGCACACCTCGCCGATCTGCTGCCGGTGGATGTGCTGTGCGAAGCCTTGCTCGACCTGTATGGCGCCGTCGAAGAAAGCAGCCTGGCGGTCAGCGACCGGTTTTTCCACGAGGCACAGAACGCCCACGAAGCGCTGATCAACATGCTCGACGAACTGGCCGCCGGCCAGGAAATCACTCCGCAGCCGCAGCGTATCCGCGCCTTGCACGAACTGCTCGATGAAAGCCTCGACCCGACGGCGATGGGGCTGATTCGCAGCGACGGCAGCCGCACCTTGAGCATCCATGAGCTGGGCGCCGCCACCGCCGAACTGTCCCACGCCAACGCCGAGACGGCGCCGGACGACGAGATCGTCGAGATCTTTCTCGAAGAAGCGGTGGACATCCTCGACAGTGCCGGGCAAGCCCTGCAGCGCTGGTTGAGCGACCCGGACAACGCTGCGCCGCTGTCGTCGTTGCAGCGCGATTTGCACACGCTCAAGGGCGGCGCGCGGATGGCCGAGGTCGATGCCATCGGCGATCTGGCCCATGAGCTGGAAGGACTTTACGAAGGGCTGGTGGATCGTCGCTACAGTCACAGCGAGGCGCTGGGGCGCTTGCTGCACAAGGGCCATGATCGCCTGGCCTTGTTGCTGGAGCAGTTGCAGGCGCATCAACCACTGCGCCCGGCGCAGGATCTGATCGAGACAATCCGCCAGTTCCGCCAGGGCGCCTCCGGCACTGTCGAAACGGCGCAACCGGCCGCCGACCACGACAGCGCCGCACATGACCCGGAACTGCTGGAAATCTTCCTCGAAGAAGGTTTCGACATCATCGAAAACTCCGGCGCCGCGCTGCAGCGCTGGCAGGCCGAGCCGGGCAATCGCCAGGAAGTGGAAACCCTGCTGCGCGATCTGCACACCCTCAAGGGCGGCGCGCGGATGGTCGAGATCGGCCCGATCGGCGACCTCGCCCATGAGCTCGAATACCTTTACGAAAGCCTCGCCACCGGCGTGCTGCAACCGTCCGCCGAACTGTTCGCGCTGGTGCAGCGCGGGCATGACCGGTTGGCGCAGATGCTCGATGGCGTGCGCGCCGGGCAGCCATGCCCGCCGGCGGATCGGCTGATCAGCGCGATCCAGAATTTCAGCCACCCGGCGACCCCGGACACGCCACCGCTGCTGCCGGTTACGGCCAAGACCGAGCCTGTCGCACCCGCCGCCGATGCCGGCGCGGACATGGTCAAGGTCTCCGCCGAACTGCTTGATGACTTGGTCAATCTGGCCGGGGAAACCTCGATTTTCCGTGGCCGCATCGAGCAGCAAGTCAGCGATGCGCAAACCGCGCTGAACGAGATGGAAACCACCATCGAGCGCATGCGCGATCAGTTGCGCCGGCTCGACACCGAAACCCAGGGGCGGATTCTCAGCCGTCAGCAAGTCGATGCCGAACGCCTCGGTTACGAAGAATTCGATCCGCTGGAAATGGACCGTCATTCGCAGTTGCAGCAACTGTCGCGGGCGCTATTCGAATCTGCCTCCGACCTGCTCGACCTCAAGGAAACCCTCGACCGCCGCAACCACGACGCCGAAAACCTGTTGCAGCAGCAGGGGCGGATCAACACCGAATTGCAGGAAGGCCTGATGCGCACGCGCATGGTGCCGTTCGAACGCATGCTGCCGCGCCTGAAACGCATCGTGCGGCAGGTCGCCGAAGAGCTGAACAAGGACGTCGCATTCATCATCGGCAACGCCGAAGGCGAGATGGATCGCAATGTGCTGGAGCGCATGGTTGCGCCGCTGGAACACATGCTGCGCAACGCCGTCGACCATGGCCTGGAGTCGGCTGAAGTGCGGCTGGCGGCGGGCAAACCGGCGCAAGGGACGATCACCCTGGACCTGACCCGCGAGGGTGGCGACATCGTTTTCGATATTCGTGACGATGGCGCCGGGGTGCCGCTGGAAGCGGTGCGGCGCAAGGCGATCAAGCGCGGCCTGCTTGCACCGGACGCCGAAATCAGCGACCGCGACGTGCTGCAATTCATCCTGCAGCCGGGCTTCTCCACGGCGGAAAAGATCACCCAGATTTCCGGGCGCGGCGTCGGCATGGACGTGGTGCACGAAGAAGTCCGTCAGCTCGGCGGCACCATGAGCATCGATTCGGTGCCGGGGCAGGGCGTGCATTTCCGCATTCGTCTGCCGTTCACCGTGTCGGTCAACCGCGCGCTGATGGTGCAGTGCGGCGAGGATCAATACGCGATTCCGCTGAACACCATCGAAGGCATCGTCCGCGTCCTGCCGAATGATCTGGAAGGGCACTTCCGTAACGATCCACCGAGCTACCACTACGCCGGCCAGCGCTATGAGTTGTGCTACCTGGGCGAGCTGCTGAAAACCGCGCCACGGCCGAAACTGCTCGGCCAGAGCCTGCCGTTGCCGGTGCTGCTGGTGCAGTGCAATGACCGGCATATTGCGGTGCAGGTTGATGCGATGGCTGGCACTCGCGAGATCGTGGTCAAAAGCCTCGGCCCGCAGTTCGCGGCGGTGCAGGGCGTTTCCGGGGCGACGATTCTCGGCGATGGCCGGGTGGTGCTGATTCTTGATCTACTCGCACCGATCCGCGCGATGCAGGCGCGGGTTGCGCAGCGTCCGGCGCAGGCGGAAATCGACAGCGAACCGCAAAAGCCACTGCTGGTGCTGGTGGTCGATGACTCGGTGACCGTGCGCAAGGTCACCAGCCGTTTGCTCGAACGCCACGGCATGAACGTGCTGACCGCCAAGGACGGGGTCGACGCCATGTTGCTGCTCGAAGAACACATGCCCGACCTGATGCTGCTCGACATCGAAATGCCGCGCATGGACGGCTTCGAAGTCGCCACCCAAGTGCGCAACGACGAACGCCTGCAGCACCTGCCGATCATCATGATCACCTCGCGCACCGGGCAGAAACACCGCGATCGCGCGATGGCCATCGGTGTCAACGACTACCTCGGCAAGCCGTATCAGGAATCGGTGCTGCTCGAAAGCATTGCCCACTGGAGCAAGAAACATGCATGAGCGCCGCCACAACGCGCGCACCAGCCAACTCACCGGCCTGCTGCTGCCGTTGGCCGATCGCAACCTGATCCTGCCCAACGTCGCCGTCGCCGAACTGATCGACTACCAGGCCAGCGCCTTCGACCTCGACACACCGCCGTGGTACCTGGGGCGGGTGAGCTGGCGTGAGCGGCAGATTCCGCTGCTGAGTTTCGAGTCAGCCTGCGGGCAGAAAATTGTCATCGGCGAACGCGCGCGGATCGTCATCCTCAATGCCCTTGGTGGGTTGCCGCAGCTCAAATTCATTGCGCTGCTCGTGCAGGGGATTCCGCGCTCGTACAAGCTCGACAGTCAGTTGAGTTATGTCGATGTGCCGCTGTGCGCGCTGGAGCAGGCGGCGGTGCAGGTCGGGGAGCAGGTGGCCAAGGTGCCGGATTTGTTGGGGTTGGAGCAGTTGTTGGTGGAGGCCGGACTTATCCACTGATCCAGAGTTTGCGGTGATCTTGCTGGCCTCTTCGCGAGCAAGCTCGCTCCCACATTGGAACTCAGTGAACACAGATTTTGGACACGACACAGATCCCCTGTGGGAGCGAGCTTGCTCGCGAAGGCGCCAGTCGCCTCACCTTAATCCGATAGACAAATCCTCAATCTCTACAGCGCAATAAACACCCAGCAGCACATCTGTTTAAAGACACCCAGTGTTACGCCTCACCAGCCTACAAATCCTTGCGCCGCTGCCTACGCATGCACCAGAATCCGCCGGCTTGTGCGCCCTCGGCAGGCTGCGTAACTTGATTGCGTCACTGATTCCCAGTGATCGGGTTTAGCAGCCCGGCTTCGTTTTATTCCGGTCGTACAAGTCTCATCCGGTCAGGCATTCGCCTGCGCTTGATGGTGGCTGTGTGCATGGCACCTTCGGGTGCGCCGGGTTCCGGAATGACCGGTCTGCTAACTTGCGCACAGCCGCCACCCTACCGTTTAGCAGCGAGATGGTGCGGCCTCACAGAGGTACATTCCGATGTTCAAAGTAACACCAAACCCGCCGTCCACAGACACGGCATCCCCCTACGAAGCCCCCGAATCAAAGAAATTCCACGAAGCCGCCGAACGCGCCCTCGACCATTACCTCGGCCCGCCAAAACCCGACCTCATGGCCACGCCCTACACGCCCAACACGCTGTACATGGCCAACCCCGACGCCGACAGCGAATCCCTGCTGGCCGACGCCAGCGAATCCCTCGGCTCGGCCACCGTCATGCTCAACAACCATGCGGCGCTGGTGCAAGGCACGCACCGCAAGACCCTGCAGGGCATTGCTCAGGTGGTGATGGTGGCGGAGATGGCGGTGAATCGGATGTTGGATAAGTTGGTGCCGACCAACTGAAAAGCGCAGCATTCCCCTGTAGGAGCTGCGGCACGCTGCGATCTTTTGATCTTGATTCTGAAGATCAAAAGATCGCAGCCTCGTTTCACTCGACAGCTCCTACAGGGGATTTGGGTTGTCACATAGTGGTTGAACAACTCAAAACCCTGTGGGAGCGAGCTTGCTCGCGAAGGCGTTAGCGAACGTTACGCTCAGCGTAATGATTCACCGCCGCGCTTGATTGATGCGCCCCGCTCACACGCCTAACTTGGCTCCACGACAGCGAACCCCGTGGAGTGAGCATGACAACAACAATTTCCCCCGACTCGCGCTGGACGCGGCGGCGTGACGAGAAGCAGCGGCGTCTCGACAAGGTGCGCGGGCTGGCCGACGGTGTGGTACTGCCCAGCGACAAGATCGTCGCCGCGCTCGAAGCGCTGATTCATCCCGGCGACCGGGTGGTGCTGGAGGGCAACAACCAGAAGCAGGCGGATTTCCTTTCCCGTTCGCTGGCCAAAGCCGATCCGGCCAAGCTGCATGATCTGCACATGATCATGCCCAGCGTCGGTCGCTCCGAGCACCTTGATCTGTTCGAACGCGGCATCGCCCGCAAGCTCGATTTCTCCTTCGCCGGCACCCAGAGCCTGCGCATCAGCCAGTTGCTCGAAGACGGCCTGCTGGAAGTCGGCGCGATTCACACCTACATCGAACTCTACGCGCGGCTGGTGGTGGACCTGATCCCCAACGTCGTGCTTTCGGCCGGGTTCATGGCCGACCGCGCCGGTAACATCTACACCGGCCCGAGCACCGAAGACACCCCGGCACTGATTGAACCGGCGGCGTTCAGCGATGGCATCGTCATCGTCCAGGTCAACCAGTTGGTCGACGATGTCAGCGAACTGCCTCGCGTCGACATCCCGGCCTCATGGGTCGATTACGTGGTGGTGGCCGACAAGCCGTTCTACATCGAACCGCTGTTCACCCGCGACCCACGGCACATCAAACCGGTGCACGTGTTGATGGCGATGATGGCGATTCGCGGGATCTACGAAAAACACAACGTGCAGTCGCTGAACCACGGCATCGGCTTCAACACCGCTGCCATCGAATTGATCCTGCCGACCTACGGCGAATCCCTCGGCCTCAAAGGCAAGATCTGCCGCAACTGGACGCTCAACCCGCACCCGACCCTGATCCCGGCGATCGAGAGCGGCTGGGTCGAGAGCGTGCACTGCTTCGGCACCGAACTGGGCATGGAAAACTACATCGCCGCGCGCCCGGACGTGTTCTTCACCGGGCGCGACGGCTCGCTGCGTTCCAACCGGATGTTCTGCCAACTCGCGGGGCAATACGCGGTGGATCTGTTTATCGGCGCAACGCTGCAAGTGGATGGCGACGGCCATTCCTCGACCGTGACCCGTGGTCGTCTCGCCGGTTTTGGCGGTGCGCCGAACATGGGCCACGACCCGCGCGGTCGCCGTCACGGCACCCCGGCGTGGCTCGACATGCGCCACGACGACGCGCCGCAACCGATGCTCGAACGCGGCAAGAAACTCGTGGTGCAAATGGTCGAGACGTTCCAGGAGGGCGGCAAACCGACCTTCGTCGAAACCCTCGACGCGGTGGATGTGGCAAAGAAAAGCGGCATGCCGCTGGCGCCGATCATGATCTACGGCGACGACGTTACCCACCTGCTCACCGAAGAGGGCATCGCCTACCTGTACAAGGCGCGCTCGCTGGAGGAGCGTCAGGCGATGATCGCCGCGGTGGCCGGCGTCACCGCCATCGGTCTGCGCCACAACCCGAAAGACACCGAACGCATGCGCCGCGAAGGCCTGATCGCCTTGCCCGAAGACCTCGGCATCCGCCGCACTGACGCCACCCGCGAACTGCTGGCGGCGAAAAGCGTGGCCGATCTGGTCGAGTGGTCCGGTGGCCTCTACAACCCGCCCGCCAAGTTCAGGAGCTGGTGATGCACGCACTCAACCTGCAAGCGAAACCCCTGAGCCTGAGCGAACGCCTGGCGGATCTGGCGGTGGATGCGCTGATCGACGAAGCCGATCTGTCGCCGAAACCGGCGCTGGTCGACCGACGTGGCAATGGCGCGCACACCGATCTGCACCTGGGCCTGATGCACGCTTCGGCGTTGTCGTTGTGGCCGGCGTTCAAGGAAATGGCTGAAGCAGCAGTTGAAATCGGCGCAGTCGATTCAACGTTGCGCGAAACGATTGGCCGCATCGGCCGTGAAGGCGAGCAAGCCATGCTCACGACCACCCACGGCGTGAATACCCATCGCGGCGCCATTTGGGCACTGGGATTACTGGTGACCGCCGCTGCGCTGGAACCGAAATCCTCAAGCGCCAACGCAGTCTCTGTTCGCGCCGCACGTCTGGCCTTGCTGGATGACCGTTACGCACCAAAACCGCTGAGCCACGGCGCACAAGTCGCCCTGCGTTACGGCGCACGCGGTGCCCGTGAGGAAGCGCAACTCGGCTTTCCGTCTGTGCTGCAACGCGGCCTGCCGCAACTCAAACGCAGCCGCGCCAACGGTCACGGCGAACAGAACGCCCGGCTCGATGCGCTGCTGGCGATCATGACCGATCTGGCCGACACCTGCGTGCTCTACCGCGCTGGTGAACAGGGCCTGCACGCCATGCAACACGGCGCGCAAGCAGTGCTCGATGCCGGCGGCAGCGCTAGCCTCGGCGGGCGTCGGCGCCTGCACGAACTGGATCAACAACTCATCGCATTGAATGCCTCGCCCGGTGGCGCCGCCGACTTGCTCGCCGCCACGCTGCTGCTTGATCGAATCGAGCGCGACGGCATCCTTCAGGGAGCGTTTTGATGGAAACCTTATCCTTTGAATTCCCCGCCGGGCAGCCGCCACGCGGGCGGGCGCTGGTCGGTTGTGTCGGCTCGGGCGATCTGGAAGTGCTGATCGAACCGGGGCTGGCCGGCAAGCTGACGATCAATGTGCAGACCTCGGTCAACGGTGCGCAGCAGCGCTGGCAACATCTGTTTGCGCGGATGTTCGACGGCTCCACGCCACCGGCGATGGCCATCGATATCCACGATTTCGGCGCCACGCCGGGGGTGGTGCGTTTGCGCCTGGAACAAGGTTTCGAGGAGATCGGCCATGACTGACAGCGCAGCGCTGTTGCACAAGCACAGCTTCGTCGAACTCGGGGCGCGGCAACGGGCGAAAGCCTTGCTCGACGCCGGGACCTTCCGTGAATTACTCGACCCGTTTCAACGGGTCATGTCGCCGTGGCTCGAGCGCCAGGGCGTGGTGCCGCAAGCCGATGACGGCGTGGTGATCGCCAAGGGCAGCCTCGACGGTTTGCCGGTGGTGATCGCCGCCATCGAAGGCGCGTTTCAGGGCGGCAGCCTCGGCGAAGTCGGCGGGGCGAAGATTGCCGGGGCGCTGGAACTGGCCGCCGAAGACAACCGCAAAGGCATCCCGACTCGCGCCATTCTGCTGCTGGAAACCGGTGGCGTGCGTTTGCAGGAAGCCAACCTCGGGCTGGCGGCGATTGCCGATATTCACGCAGCGATTGTCGACTTGCAGCAGTACCAACCGGTGGTCGGGGTGGTGGCGGGCAGCGTGGGTTGTTTCGGCGGCATGTCGATTGCCGCTGCGCTGTGCAGTTATTTGCTGGTGACCCAGGAAGCGCGCCTCGGTTTGAACGGGCCGCAGGTGATCGAGCAGGAAGCCGGGATCGAGGAATACGACTCCCGCGACCGGCCTTTCATCTGGAGCCTGACCGGTGGCGAGCAGCGGTTTGCCAGTGATCTGGTGGATCGTTATGTCGCCGATGATGTAGCGCAGATCCGCCAGCAAATCGGTGAACTGTTGCAGCAAGGTTTGCCAGCACAACCGCGCAGTCAGCGTGCCGAATGGTTCCTGCAACGCCTGAACCGTTTGGACACTGCCAAGCAAATCGAACCGTCGGTGGTTCGCGACCTGTATCAAGGAGAGCGCTCATGAGTGGTTATTCCGTGCGCGGTTTGAACTGGTTCAATTCCCTGACCGGTGGGGCGAAAGCGGTCGAAGGTTTGCCGCCATCGTTGAAGGTCGCCGATGGCGAACTCGGGCGGTTTATCGCTGTGGTCACTGACCCCGACAACCGCTTTCCACGCGCTCGCAATGGCGAAGTCGGTTTGCTCGAAGGCTGGGGTCTGGCCAAGGCTGTAGATGACGCGATCACGGCGGATCGCGACAAAGCGCAGAAGCGCCCGATCATCGCCATCGTCGACGTCCCGAGCCAGGCTTACGGTCGTCGCGAAGAAGCCCTCGGCATTCATCAGGCCCTGGCCGGTGCGGCGGACAGCTATGCCCGCGCCCGTCTGGCCGGGCATCCGGTGATTGCGCTGCTGGTGGGCAAGGCGATGTCCGGGGCGTTTCTTGCCCACGGTTATCAAGCCAACCGGCTGATTGCCCTGCGCGATCCCGGGGTGATGGTGCATGCGATGGGCAAGGCCTCGGCGGCGCGGGTGACCCTGCGCAGTGTCGAGGAACTGGAAGCACTGGCCGCCAGCGTGCCGCCGATGGCCTATGACATCGACAGCTACGCCAGCCTCGGTTTGCTCTGGGAAACCCTCTCGGTGCAGCAGATCGAGCAGCCGACGGCGGAGGATCTGGCGCGGGTGACCGAGTGCCTGAAACAGGCCATCGACGATATCTCCAGCACTGACTTGCGCAAGCGTCTCGGCGCGAAAAACCGTGAAGCCTCCAGCCGCGTGCGTGAACTGCTGAGGGCGCAGTGGTGAATCTGCCACTGGCCCACGACCTGCTGTGGGGCATGACCCCGGCGCAGCTGCCGGCGGGTGCGCCGCAGTGGGCGATCGAGTCGCTGGCTGCCGGGCAACCGGTGGTGGTGCGGCGGGCGGTGAGCGCTGAAGGTTTGATCGCGGTGGGCATTCGCGGTGTGTTGCGTGAGCAGCGGCTGGCGGCGTTCATGCCGCTCGATTCGATTGCCTGTCGGGTCTGCCCCGAAGCGCTTTGTCATGTCGATTGCGAGCGCGATCTGCCAGTGATGCAGGCGCTCAAACAACTGCGGCCAATGCTCGATGACTGCGGTTGGGTCTGGGGTGTCAGCGGCAGTGTCGGGTTTGAGTTGGCCAGTGGTTTTACCGCGATGCACGCGGCCAGTGACCTCGATCTGATTCTGCGGACACCGCAACTGATCACGCGTAATCAGGCACGCAAACTGGTCGCGGTTTTTGATCAGGCCGTGTGCCGGGTCGACATGCAATTGCAGACGCCGTTCGGTGCGGTCGCGTTGCGCGAATGGGCCAGTGGATCTGCACGGGTGCTGCTGAAAAACGCCGATCAAGCGTGTCTGGTGGCTGACCCGTGGAACCCGCAGGAGCAGGCAGCGTGAGCAGCCTGTTGGTGTTCCCCGGCCAGGGCGCGCAGCAACCGGGCATGCTCCAGCATTTGTCTCGGGAAACCTTGGTCGAGGCCAGTGATGTGCTCGGCGAAGATGTCTTGCTGCTGGATTCCAGCGATGCGTTACGCACGACAAGGGCGGTGCAGCTTTGCCTGCTGATCGCTGGCGTCGCTGCCTCGCGGCAGTTGCTGCAGGACGGACTCACGGCGGATTACGTCGCCGGCCTGTCCATCGGTGCGTACCCGGCAGCGGTGGGCGCCGGGGCCTTGAGTTTCAGTGATGCGCTGCATCTGGTCAGCCTGCGTGGCGAGTTGATGCAGCAGGCTTATCCACAGGGCTATGGCATGACCGCGATCATCGGTCTGCAATTATCCACCGTCGAAACGCTGCTGGCGCAGGTGCACAGCGCGGAGTCGCCGGTGTACCTGGCCAACATCAACGCCGATAGCCAGGTGGTGATTGCCGGCAGTGACGGGGCGATGCAAGCGGTGGCGGAACTGGCGCGCAGTCGTGGCGCCGGTCTGGCGAAACGCCTGGCGGTGAGCGTGCCGTCGCACTGTCCGTTGCTGGAAAAAACTGCGCAAACCCTCGCCGAGGCTTTCGCCAAAGTTGAACTGAAGACCCCGAAAATCGCGTACCTGAGTGGCAGTCGCGCGCGTCCGCTGATCACGCCTGATGCCCTGCGCGACGACCTTGCGTTCAACATGTGCCGCGTGGTGGATTGGCGCGGCACCGTGCAAAGCGCTTACGAGCGCGGCGTACGTTTACAAATCGAACTGCCGCCCGGTGCGGTGCTGACCGGGCTGGCGCGCCGGGTGTTTGAATCGGGCACGGTCACTGCCTTCGACAGTGCGCGTCTGGACACCTTGCAGGCGCTGTTGCGAGAGGAGGGTGGCCGCCGACCATAAACCGCCGCGACTCAGGCTTCGAACAACAAAAACAACATTCGACGATGCACTTTGAGGACTACAACAATGATTATTTACGGTGTGGCGCTGCTGGCGATCTGTACGCTGGCAGGGGTGATCATGGGTGACATGCTCGGCGTGTTGCTGGGCGTCAAATCCAACGTCGGCGGGGTCGGCATCGCCATGATCCTGTTGATCTGCGCACGGTTGTGGATGCAGAAGCGCGGCGGCATGACCAAGGATTGCGAAATGGGCGTCGGCTTCTGGGGCGCGATGTACATTCCGGTGGTGGTGGCGATGGCCGCGCAACAGAACGTCGTCACCGCCCTGCACGGCGGCCCGGTGGCGGTGCTGGCGGCCATCGGTTCGGTGCTGGTCTGTGGCTGCACGATTGCCTTGATCAGCCGTACCCACAAGGGCGAACCGCTGCCCGACGAACCGGCGGAAGTGACCCCGGTCGGCACCCCGGTAGGAGGTCGCTGACATGTGGGCACTCATTGAAAACGGTCTGGAACACAACGGCCTGATCACCGCGTTCGCTTTCGTCGGCGTGATCATGTGGGTTTCGGTGATTCTCTCGAAACGCCTGACCTTCGGGCGTATTCACGGCTCGGCGATTGCCATCGTCATCGGTCTGGTGCTGGCCTGGGTCGGCGGCACTATGACGGGCGGCCAGAAAGGCCTGGCGGATCTGACGCTGTTCTCCGGCATCGGCCTGATGGGCGGGGCGATGCTGCGGGATTTCGCGATTGTTGCCACCGCGTTCGAAGTGCAGGCGACCGAAGCGAAGAAGGCCGGGTTGATTGGCGTGATCGCGCTGCTGCTCGGCACGGTGCTGCCGTTCATTGTCGGCGCGTGCATGGCCTGGGCTTTCGGTTATCGCGATGCGGTGAGCATGACCACCATCGGCGCCGGTGCGGTGACCTACATTGTCGGCCCGGTGACCGGCGCGGCGATTGGCGCGACTTCGGATGTGATGGCGCTGTCGATTGCCACCGGGTTGATCAAGGCGATTCTGGTGATGGTCGGTACGCCGGTCGCGGCGCGCTGGATGGGCCTGGATAACCCACGCTCGGCGATGGTGTTCGGTGGTCTGGCCGGGACGGTGAGCGGGGTGACCGCGGGGCTGGCGGCGACGGATCGGCGGTGGGTGCCTTATGGGGCGTTGACGGCGACGTTCCACACCGGGCTTGGCTGTTTGCTCGGGCCTTCGCTGTTGTTCTTCATTGTTCGCGGGATTGTTGGCTAAATCCGGAATTTCAGTTGTCTGCGCTGACGCCTTCGCGAGCAAGCTCGCTCCCACACTTGGAATGCATTCTCCTGTGGGAGCGAGCTTGCTCGCGAAGGGCGCAACTCGGTTTCAGATCTGCCGATTGGCATACATCCGACACTCCGCCAACAACGCCAGCAGATTCGGATCACGCTCCTTGGCCTTCAAGAACACCACCCCAATGTGCTGCTGTAACCGGTACTTCTCCTGCAACGGAATCAGCTTCACGCGGTTCTCGTACACCGCTGCAATCCTTCCTGGCAGCAATGCATAACCCACCCCCGAGCTGACCATGCTCAACAGGGTGAAGATGTCGTTGACCTGCATCGCCACCTTCGGCTCGAACCCCGCCTGCTTGAACACCCGAATGCCGTCTTGATGCGTAGCGAAGCCCTGGGTCAGGGTGATGAAGGTTTCGTCGCGCACTTCAGCCAGATCGACTTCCTGACGCTGGGCGAATCTTGAATCTGCCGGCGTGGCGAGGAAAATGTCATCGGAGAACAGCGGGATCTGCTCGCAGTCCGGGTCGCTGACCGTGTCGTCCAGCGACACCAGAATCGCGTCGACTTCCATGTTCTTCAGCTTGTACAGCAGGTCGATATTCGAGCCGAGAATCAGGTCGATGTTGAGTTCGCTGCGGCGCAGCTTCAGGCCCATGATCAACTGCGGTACGGTCTTCACCGTCAGCGAATACAGCGAACCGAGCTTGAAGCGTTCAGCGGAGAACCCGGCTGCTTCGCGGGTCAGGCGCACGCTTTCGACCACGTCCTGAATCAGCTTCTGCGCGCGCTCTTCGAGCACGTAGGCGCTTTCCAGTGGCGTCAGGTTGCGCCCTTCATGCTTGAACAGCGGGCAGCGCAGTGCGCTTTCCAGCGAATGGATCGCCCGGTGCACGCTGACATTGCTGGTCTGCAACTCGGCAGCGGCGCGCGCCAGATTGCCGGTGCGCATGAAGGCGAGGAACACCTCGAGTTTTTTCAGGGTCAATTCTTCGTCGATCAGCATGGCGCGGACTCTTTTTAGAATGCGTCGATTGTGCCTTGAAGATCAAAAGATCGCAGCCTTCGGCAGCTCCTACCTGTGGAATGCGATCTTCCTGTAGGAGCTGCCGAAGGCTGCGATCTTTTGATCCTGGCTTTGAACAGAAACATTGCGCTTTTACGCTCAAGGCCCGAGCCTTGCGCGTTGCGGTAACGAATCTTGAGGTGAGCGACACATGTATCACGGGGAAAAACTCAACGCCTGGACGCACCTGGTCGGGGCCGTGGCCGCGTTTATCGGCGGCGTGTGGATGCTGGTGATTGCCAGCCTCGACGGCAGTCCGTGGAAGATTGTCAGCGTGGCGATCTACGCTTTTACCTTGCTGGTGCTCTACAGCGCCTCGACCGTGTACCACAGCGTGCGCGGGCGCAAGAAAGCGATCATGAAGAAGGTCGATCACTTTTCGATCTACCTGCTGATCGCCGGCAGCTACACGCCGTTCTGTCTGGTGACGCTGCGCGGGCCGTGGGGCTGGACGTTGTTCGGGATTGTCTGGGGGCTGGCGCTGATCGGCATTTTGCAGGAGATCAAGCCACGCTCGGAGGCGCGGATCCTGTCGATCGTGATCTACGCGGTGATGGGCTGGATCGTGCTGGTGGCGGTCAAGCCGTTGATTGCTGCTTTGGGCACGGCAGGCTTTGCCTGGCTGGCGTCGGGCGGGGTGCTGTACACCGTGGGCATCATCTTCTTTGCCCTGGATCACCGGTTACGGCATGCGCACGGCATCTGGCATCTGTTTGTGATCGCCGGGAGTCTGCTGCACTTTGTGGCGATTCTGTTTTACGTCCTTTAGAACATCACAAATCCTGTGGGAGCGGGCTTGCCCGCGATGACGGACTGTCAGTCACTCATGTGTTGATGGGGCCACCGCAATCGCTGGCAAGCCAGCTCCCACAGGGACCAGGGTTTGCAGTTGTATCTGCGCGCGTCTGCTGAATATCTGCAACAAGTCGCCGAGGGTATGCGGTGGCGGTTCGGTGGCGCGGGTCACTGCGTACAACGTGATCGGCAAGGGCGGCGCCAACGGGCGGATTACGGTGCTGGTCGGCGAAGCACCGAGTGCCGTGAAAGGGTCGATTACCGCCACGCCAGCCCCGGACTCCACCATCGCCCGCGCCAGCGAATACGTCTGCACGGCGATCCGCACGCGAGGCGGTGGCTCGACCGCTTCCAAGTAGCTGTCGAGTCGGGCAGCCAGTGGGTCGGCGCTGGACAGCCCGATCAGCGGCGCTCCCGCCAACGCCATCAGCGGCAACGGCTGACCGGCGTCTTTCTCCGGCCAGTAACCTTTCGGCGCCAGCGCCACCAACACGCCCGATGCCAATGCCTGCGCCTTCAACCCTGGATGATCCGGCAACTGCAACGTCAGGGCCACGTCCACTTCGCGCATCAGCAGGTTCTGCATCAACTCGCGGCTGTGGGCACTGGACAGTTCGCAGGCGATGTCCGGGAACTGTGCCGTCCATTGCCGGATCGCCGGTGGCAGCAACGACAGGGCCAGCGCCGGAGTCGCGCCGATCCGCAGGCTGTGGCCGGGTTCACGGCGCAGGCTCTGTGCCAGGCGCCGCACGCCTTGCAGACTTTCCGTGACCTTGTCGACTTCGCGCTCCAGCTCCAGCGCTTCCGGGGTCGCCTGCAATTTACCGCGCACCCGCAGAAACAACGGAAAGCCCAACTGCTGCTCGGCGTGCTGCAGCACTTTGGTCACCGCTGGTTGCGAGACGTGCAGCAATTGCGCAGCGGCGCTGACCGAGCCGGTCTGGCGAATGGCCTGGAAAATCTCGATGTGGCGAATGCGCATGGCGAGTCCATAACCTTTGTTTATAAGTCTGGCATCTTTATTCATTGTTCGGCGCCTGTCACCTCACCCTAACCTCAGCCTCGTCTTCACATAGAAATAAGGACGGACATGGCTCAGCGTGTGTGCATCATCGGCGGCGGCGTGATCGGGTTGGCAACGGCCTATGCGCTGGTGCGCGACGGTTTCGAAGTGACAGTGGTCGAGGCGCGGCAGTCGCTGGGCAGCGAAACCAGCTTCGCCAACGGCGGCCAGTTGTCCTACCGCTATGTGGCGCCGCTGGCCGATGCCGGCGTGCCGTTGCAGGCGATCGGCTGGATTCTGCGCGGCGACTCACCGCTCAAGCTGCGCCCGCGTCTGGACGCGGCGCAGTGGCGCTGGATGGCGTCGTTTCTCGCCGCCTGCCGCACCTCGGTCAACCGCGAAAACGCGGCGCATCTGTTGCGTCTGGCGCTGTTCAGCCAGAGCACGCTGAAACGCTGGCGCGAGGATGACGGACTCACCGGTTTCAACTGGCGGCGCAACGGCAAACTGGTGACCTTCCGCAATGCCGCCAGCTTCGACCATGCGCGCAAGGGCCTGGCCGATCCTCAGCAACAACAGGTGTTGTCCGCCACCGAATGTGCGCAACTGGAACCGGCATTGACCAAGGCGCCGTTTGTGGGCGCGATCTACACGCCGGATGAAGAAGTCGGCGATTGTCACGGTTTCTGCCAACAGTTGGCGGCGCGATTGAAGGCGTCGGGCCGCTGCGAGTTTCGCCTTGGTCAGGCAGTAACCGGTATTCGCCACAGCCACGGCACCGTCACGGCCATTGAACTTGGCGACGAAATTCTGATGGTCGACCAACTGGTGATCGCCGCCGGGCACCGAAGCTCTTTGCTGGCGCTGCCCGGCCTGCACGTGCCGCTGTATCCGCTGAAGGGCTACAGCCTGACCGTGCCCATCGGCAACGGGCATCGGGCGCCGGACGTGAGCATCACCGACTACGACCGCAAGATCGTCTACGCGCGCATCGGCGAACAGTTACGGGTGGCAGCGATGGTCGACATCGTCGGGTTCGACCCGGCGGTAGATCCCGAACGGCTGGCACTGATCAAGCGCCAGGCCTGCGACACCTTTCCCGATGCCGGCAATTACGACGCAGCTGTGGAGTGGGCGGGCATGCGCCCGGCCACTCCCACCGGCGTACCGCTGCTGGGCGCCACGGCGTATCACAATCTGTGGCTCAACCTCGGCCATGGCGCGCTCGGTTTCACCCTGGCCTGCGGCAGCGGGCAGTTGCTCAGCGAACTGATTGGCCAGCAACGCCCCTCAATTGATCTGCACGGCTTCAATCCCCATGCGGCGTGACGGATTCTGCTAAAACACCCCAACCACAACGGAGAATAACAATGCAAAAAATCACGTTGCTCGGCTGCACACTGGCGCTGTTCATCGGCGCCCAGGCACAGGCCAATGAAGTGCCGCTGACCGGCGCGCTTGGCAAGATCGCCAGCACCAACAGCATCACCCTGGGCTATCGCGATGCGTCGGTGCCGTTCTCGTATGTGGGCGATCACACCGGGCAGCCGATGGGGTATTCGGTGGAGCTGGCGGGCAAGATTGTCGAGCGGATCAAGCAGCAACTGGCGTTGCCGGAGCTGAAGGTGAAGTACAACCTGGTGACGTCGCAGACGCGGATTCCGCTGGTGCAGAACGGCACGGTTGATCTTGAGTGCGGCTCCACCGGGGTGACGGCCGAGCGGCAGAAACAGGTCGCGTTCTCCTACGGTTTCATCTACGTCAAAGGGCAGTTGCTGACCGCAAAGGACAGCGGCATCCACAGCTTCGATGACCTGCGCGGCAAGAACGTGGTGACCACCGCCGGCACCACCAACGAGCGCTATCTGAAGAGCTACAACCTCGACCACAAGCTGAACATGTTCGTGATCAGCGCCAAGGATCACGGCGAGGCGTTCCAGATGCTGCAGTCGGGACGGGCAGCGGCCTTCTACATGGACGACGCATTGCTCTACGGCGAGCGGGCCAAGGCGCGGGATCCGCACAACTGGGTCGTGGTGGGGGAGGAACAATCGCGGGAAATCTACAGCTGCATGGTGCGCAAGGATGATCCGCAATTCCTCGCGCTGGTGAACGGCGCGCTGGCCGATCTGTACAGCTCGGGGGAGATCAACGGGATTTACCGTAAGTGGTTCGAACAGCCGATCCCGCCGAAAGGCTTGAACCTTGAGTTCCCGATGACCAGCGAACTCAAGGCAATCATCGCCAAACCGATCAGTGATCCGGTGCAGTGACGGGTTAGAAATCACCCCAAAGCTGCTGGGCCACCGCCAGTGCAACCACCGGCGCGGTCTCGGTGCGCAAGACCCGCGGCCCAAGGCGTGCGGCGTGGAAACCGTTGGCCTTGGCTTGCTCGACTTCGGCGTCGGACAAACCACCTTCAGGCCCGATCAGAAACGCCAGTGTCGCCGGTCTGGCATGGCTCACCAGCGGCTCGGCCACCGGGTGCAGCACCAGTTTTAGCTCGGCTTCGCTTTGCTTCAGCCAGTCGGTCAGCAGCACCGGCGGATGAATCACCGGCACCCGCGAGCGACCGCACTGCTCGCAAGCGCTGATCGCCACCTGACGCCAGTGCAGCAGGCGTTTGTCGGCGCGTTCGTCCTTCAGGCGGACTTCGCAGCGGTCGCTGAAGATCGGGGTGATTTCCGTCACGCCCAGCTCGGTGGCTTTCTGGATCGCCCAGTCCATGCGCTCGCCCCGGGACAGGCCCTGGCCGAGGTGGATCTGCAGCGGCGATTCGATCTGCCCGGCGAACTGCTCGTCGATCTGCACGACGACGCGTTTCTTGCCGACTTCCACCAGCGCGCCGCGAAACTCATGGCCGGAGCCGTCGAACAACTGCACCGCATCGCCCTCGGCCATGCGCAGCACGCGGCTGATGTAATGCGCCTGGGCTTCCGGCAGTTCGTGTTCGCCGGTGCTCAGGGGGGCGTCGATAAAGAAGCGGGACAGTCTCATGGTGGGTCTCTAAAAATTGGCACGTATTGGCTGTAGTGCAGAGCTTTGTGGTGAGGGGATTTATCCCCGATCGGCTGCGCAGCAGTCGTGAAATCATGGAGCGCGGTTATTCTGAATCACCGCGATTGCTGATTTGGGGTGGCTTCGCCACCCATCGGGGATGAATCCCCTCGCCACAGGGTTCTTCTCTAACCTTTGATGGAAATCAGCCCGGATCACGGAAACCGGGGTGGAAATCTTTCGGCACCGCCACGCTGACGCTGTCACGGGTGGCGATGTCGATGCCTTCGCTGGCGACTTCGGCGAGGAAGTCGATCTGCTCCGGGGTAATCACGTACGGCGGCAGGAAGTACACCACGCTGCCCAGCGGGCGCAGCAACGCGCCACGCTCCAGCGCATGCTGGAACACCTTCAGGCCACGACGTTCCTGCCAAGGGTAGGCCTCTTTGGTGGCTTTATCCTTGACCATTTCGATCGCCAGCACCATGCCGGTCTGCCGCACTTCGCTGACATTCGGGTGATCGACCAGGTGCGCAGTGGCCGAGGCCATGCGCCGGGCCAGTGCCTGGTTGTTCTCGATGACGTTGTCCTGCTCGAAGATATCCAGGGTCGCCAGCGCCGCCGCACAGGCCAGCGGGTTGCCGGTGTAGCTGTGCGAGTGGAGGAAGGCGCGCAGGGTCGGGTAGTCGTCGTAGAAGGCGCTGTAGACCTCGTCGGTGGTCAGGCACGCCGCCAGTGGCAGGTAGCCGCCGGTCAGGGCCTTGGACAGGCAGAGGAAATCCGGGCGGATGCCGGCCTGTTCACAGGCGAACATGGTGCCGGTGCGGCCGAAGCCGACGGCGATTTCGTCGTGGATCAGGTGCACGCCATAGCGGTCGCAGGCCTCGCGCAGCAGCTTGAGGTACACCGGGTGATACATGCGCATGCCGCCGGCGCCCTGAATCAACGGCTCGACGATGACTGCCGCCACGCTGTCATGATGTTCTGCCAAGGTTTGTTCCATGGCGGCGAACAGGTTGCGTGAATGCTCTTCCCAGCTCATGCCTTCGGGGCGCAGGTAGCAATCGGGGCTGGGCACCTTGATGGTGTCCATCAGCAGCGCTTTGTAGGTTTCGGTGAACAGCGGCACGTCGCCGACCGCCATCGCCGCCATGGTTTCGCCGTGGTAGCTGTTGGTCAGGGTGACGAAGCGTTTCTTGTTCGGCTGGCCGCGGTTGAGCCAGTAGTGAAAGCTCATTTTCAGCGCGACTTCGATGCAGGACGAACCGTTATCAGCGTAGAACACCCGGTTCAGGCCCTCGGGCGTCATTTTCACCAGACGCTCGGACAGTTCGATCACCGGTTGATGGCTGAAACCGGCGAGAATCACGTGTTCCAGCTGATCGACCTGATCCTTGATGCGCTGGTTGATGCGCGGGTTGGCGTGGCCGAACACGTTGACCCACCAGGAGCTGACGGCGTCGAGGTAGCGCTTGCCTTCGAAGTCTTCGAGCCAGACGCCTTCGCCGCGTTTGATCGGGATCAGCGGCAGCTGTTCGTGGTCTTTCATCTGGGTGCAGGGATGCCACAGCACCGCGAGGTCGCGTTGCATCCACTGGTTATTCAGGCCCATTTACAGTCTCCTCGAGGCGGCTCGCGTCAGGCGCGGGCAAACAATCGCGCAAGCCTATGCAATGCATCGCGCCGGGACAACCCATTGCGTCGATTGAGCTACTTTGTATGGGCCGATAGACGTCGCTGGCGGCGTTTTGATGGCTGACGTATTCTTCGCGGTTCTTTGGGTCGTCTGACCCGCAAAACTGCTTTTTCCTACGTGTATTTCCGGAGTTCGCTGAATGTCTGTCGGTTGGCTGCGCGCCTGTGCGCTGGTGATGTTGGGGCTGTTCAGCGTTACGGCGCTGGCCAAGGATAAAACCGCAATCGTGATCGGCGGCGGCCTGTCGGGCCTGACCGCAGCTTACGAGCTGCAAAACAAGGGCTGGCAGGTCACGCTGCTCGAAGCCAAGCCGAGCCTGGGCGGTCGCTCGGGCATGGCCACCAGCGAGTGGATCGGCAACGACAAGACCCAGCCGGTGCTGAACAAGTACGTCTCGACCTTCAAGCTGAGCACCACGCCGGCCCCTGAATTCGTGCGGACCCCGGGATATCTGATCGACGGCGAGTATTTTTCCGCTGCTGATCTGGCGACCAAGCAGCCGGCCACCGCCGATGCCTTGAAGCGCTACCAGAAAACCCTCGACGATCTGGCACGCTCGATCGACGACCCGCAGAACCCGGCCGCGACCAACACGCTGCATGCGCTGGACCAGATCAACGTGTCGAGCTGGCTCGACAAGCAGAATCTGCCGGCCACCGCGCGTCAGTTGATCAACCAGGACATCCGCACCCATTACGACGAGCCTTCGCGTCTGTCGCTGCTGTATTTCGCCCAGCAGAACCGCGTGTATCGCGGCGTCTCCGACCGTGACCTGCGCGCCTCGCGTCTGGTCGGCGGCAGCCAGGTGCTGGCCCAGGCGTTCGTCAAACAGATCAAGACCATCAAGACCAACTCGCCGGTTTCCGCGATCACTCAGGACAAGGATGGCGTGACCGTCAAGGTCGGCAGTGTTGGCTATCAGGCTGACTACGTGGTGCTGGCCGTGCCGCTGCGTGCGCTGAACAAAATTGCGCTGACCCCGGCGCTGGACGCTCAGCACCTGGCCGCGATCAAGGGCACAAACTACGGCTGGCGCGACCAGATCATGCTCAAGTTCAAGACGCCGGTGTGGGAAAGCAAGGCGCGCATGTCCGGCGAGATCTACAGCAACGCCGGTCTGGGCATGCTCTGGATCGAGCCGGCGCTGAAGGGCGGCGCCAACGTGGTGATCAACCTCTCCGGCGACAACGCCCGTGTGATGCAGGCGTTCGGCGACAAGCAGATGGTCGATCAGGTGCTGATCCGCCTGCACGCGTTTTATCCACAGGCCCGTGGCTCTTTCACCGGCTATGAAATCCGCCGCTACAGCACCGACCCGTCGATGGGCGGCGCCTACCTGGCTTACGGCCCGGGCCAGATCAGCAAGTTCTGGCGCATGTGGGAACGTCCGTTGCAACGCGTAACGTTTGCTGGCGAGCACACTGACACCTTGTACCCGGGCACCCTGGAAGGCGCGCTGCGCACCGGTCAGCGTGCGGCCAGTCAGGTTGAAGACCTGGCGGCCGGCAAGTCGTTTGAGCCGGTCAAAGTGGTTCCGGCCGCAGCAGCGGCAGGCGCGGCGGGTGCCGTGGCGGCGAAGAAGGGCAACTTCTTCAGCAACCTGTTTGGCGGTTCGGATGACGAGAAGAAGCCAGAGCCAGTGAAGGCACCTGAGCCGGCTCCAGCGCCAGCGGCTCCAGCGCCTGTACCGGCTCCAGCCCCTGCGCCAGCTCCGGTGGAAGCGCCGAAACCAGTCGCTCCGGTGAAGGCCGAGCCGGCGAAGAAAGCAGCGGCCAAGCCTGCGGCGAAGAAGCCTGCAGCGAAAACCGAGGCGAAGAAGGCCCCGGCCAAGCCTGCGGCGAAAAAGGCTGAACCGGCGAAGAAGCCTGCGGCGAAACCTGCTGCTGCTCCGGCTCCAGCAGCAAGCACCGACAGCAAAGCGCAGTAAGGCTTTGCGGTGAATGAAAAAGCGCGGCTTGCAGGCCGCGCTTTTTTTTGGCCTGCCAAACCGCCTTCGCGAGCAAGCTCGCTCCCACATTATTCGACCGTGATCCCTCAGCTGGAATGCGATCCCCTGTGGGAGCGAGCTTGCTCGCGAAGAGGCCGGTTCAGGCAGCACTGACTTTGGATCTGTACCCAGTATCCTGCCCCACACTTTCCCCCGTTAATCTTTCCTTAACTACCATGTTCAAGACTCTTGATCGTATTTCTCGATCTTTCAAAGCGAAATTTTCCGCTTTAATTCGATAGATAACTCGCTAGTCTTGGTTCGCAGTTCTCACAGGATTTGGGCAATGCAGCTACGTAACTCTGCTTCACGCTATGGTTGGGTCAGCATCTTCATGCACTGGGGCGTGGCGCTGGCGGTCTACGGACTGTTCGCGCTGGGTCTGTGGATGGTGGGGCTGGATTACTACAGCAGCTGGCGCAAAGACGCGCCGGATCTGCACAAGAGCATCGGTCTGGTGCTGCTGGGTGTGATGGTGTTGCGGGTGTTGTGGCGCTTTATCAGCCCACCGCCACCGACGCTGCAAAGCTACAGCCGCATGACCCGCATCGGCGCCAAATTCGGCCACGGGTTTCTGTACGTCGGGCTGTTCGCTGTGATGCTTGCCGGTTACCTGATTTCCACCGCAGACGGTGTCGGGATCCCGGTGTTTGGCCTGTTTGAAGTTCCTGCACTGGTTTCCGGGCTACCGGATCAGGCAGATACCGCTGGGGTGATTCATCTCTGGCTGGCATGGGCGCTGGTAATTTTTTCCGGTCTCCATGCGTTGGCAGCATTGAAGCACCACTTTATCGATCGTGATGCGACCCTCACTCGAATGCTCGGTCGCAAAGCCTGAAATTCAACCTCGACTCAAAGGAAAAGAAAGCATGTTGAAAAAGACTCTGGCCGCTCTGGCAATCGGTACGGCCGTACTGTCCGCGAACGTGATGGCTGCTGATTACACCGTCGACAAGGAAGGCCAGCACGCTTTCGTCGACTTCAAGATCAGCCACCTGGGCTACAGCTTCATCACCGGTACCTTCAAGGACATCGACGGCAAGTTCAGCTTTGACGCCGCCAAGCCTGAAGACAGCAAAATCGAATTCAACGTGAAAACCGCCAGCGTGTTCACCAACCACGCCGAGCGCGACAAGCACATCTCCAGCAAAGACTTCCTGGACGTGGGCAAATACGCTGACGCCAAGTTCGTCTCCACCAGCGTCAAATCCACCGGCAAGAACGCTGCTGGCAAAGACACTGCAGACGTGACCGGCGACCTGACCCTGCACGGCGTGACCAAGCCAATCGTGGTCAAGGCCGTGTTCCTGGGTGAAGGCAAGGATCCATGGGGCGGCTACCGTGCCGGCTTCGAAGGCACCACCAGCATCAAGCGCTCTGATTTCGGCAAGATGATGGACCTGGGTCCACAGTCCGACAACGTCGATCTGTACATCTCGTTTGAAGGTGTGAAAGCGAAGTAATTTTCGCAGCCATACAAAAACGCCCCCGGTCGAAAGGCCGGGGCGTTTTTTTTGCCTGCTACACGCACACATCCACCCTGTGGTACGGGCTTTTGTGGCGAGGGGATTTATCCCCGATGGGTCGCGCAGCGGCCCCATCACCGTCAACAGAGGGGTATCAGGCATACCGCGTTGAATGGTTTGGCGACTGCTTCGCAGCCGATCGGGGATAAATCCCCTCTCCACAGTGTTGGGTCTACACAGGGGGATATGCGGTGATTCCGGGATATTCGTGACGGCATAAAAAATGCCCCGGCTCTTTCGGGCCGGGGCATTTTTCAGGGCAGCGATAACTCAGCGATTGCGGGTCAGCAAGGCTGGTTTTTCACCGCGCGGGCGGGTCGGCAGTTGATCGAGCTGCTCAGGCGTCGGGAAGCGGTCTGCCTTGGACTCCTTGTGCATGATCTTCGGCCCGGTGCTGCGCGGGTTCTGCACGGCCGGTTCGGCGCGTTGCTGATCGTCGCGAGCCGGGCGGCGGTTGCGCGAGGACTCGTCACGACGGCCCTGGCCATCACGCGGAGCACCGTTGCGCGGGCCGCTGCGTTTGCCCGGTGGGGTACCGGTGCTCGAACCGTTGCTGTTGCGCGGACCGTTCTGGCGACCCTGCGACTGACCGCCACGAGGGGCGCCTGCGCCTGCACCTTGTGCCGGTGCACCCGGACGGCGACCACGGCCGCCAGCCGGGGCGGCTTTCGGCACGTAATCCACGCGGTTACCGAAGTTGTCGATATCGTCGTCGAGGAACTCGTCCGGTGCACGATCAGCCGCCGCGCGTGGTGGCTGGCTCGGACGCTGTTCGCGGGCCGGGGTGCCTTCACGTGGTTTCTGCTGACGGGCAGGGCGCTCGCCGCGTTCGCCGGCGGGTTTTTCCTTGCCCTTGTCTTTGCCTTTGTCCTTGCGGCCGCCGCCACCACCGCCGCCATTCGGGCCGTCGCCACGCGGGCCACGGGAGTTGCGCGGGTTGCGCATGTCCGGACGCTCACGGGCTTCCGGCTTCTCGGCTTCAATAGTGCTCGAATCGAAGCCCATCAGGTCGCCGTCGGCGATTTTCTGCTTGGTCATGCGTTCGATGCTTTTCAGCAGTTTTTCTTCGTCCGGGGCCACCAGCGAGATCGCCTCGCCCGAACGACCGGCGCGGCCAGTACGGCCGATACGGTGCACGTAGTCTTCATCGACGTTCGGCAGTTCGAAGTTGACCACGTGTGGCAACTGATCGATGTCCAGACCGCGCGCGGCGATGTCGGTCGCGACCAGAATGCGCACTTCACCGGCCTTGAAGTCGGCCAGGGCTTTGGTGCGGGCGTTCTGGCTCTTGTTGCCGTGGATCGCCACAGCCGGCAGGCCGTGTTTGTCCAGGTACTCGGCCAGACGGTTGGCGCCGTGCTTGGTGCGGGTGAACACCAGTACCTGTTCCCAGGCGCCGGCGGTGATCAGGTGCGCCAGCAGGGCACGCTTGTGGCTGGCCGGCAGACGGAACACGCGTTGCTCGATGCGCTCGACCGTGGTGTTCGGCGGGGTGACTTCGATGCGTTCCGGGTTGTGCAGCAGTTTGCCGGCAAGATCGGTGATGTCTTTGGAGAACGTCGCCGAGAACAGCAGGTTCTGCCGCTTGGCCGGCAGACGCGCGAGGACTTTCTTCACGTCGTGCACAAAACCCATGTCGAGCATGCGGTCGGCTTCGTCGAGGACGAGGATTTCGACGTGGGACAGATCGACGCTGCCTTGGCCTGCGAGGTCGAGCAGGCGACCCGGGCAGGCGACGAGCACGTCAACGCCACGGGACATGGCCTGGACTTGCGGGTTCATGCCGACGCCGCCGAAGATGCAGGCGCTGACGAATTTCAGGTCACGGGCGTAGATCTTGAAGCTCTCGTGAACCTGGGCCGCGAGTTCGCGGGTCGGGGTCAGGACCAGCACGCGCGGTTGGCGCGGGCCATGACGCTGGGATTTGTCCGGATGACCGTTGGGGAACAACCGCTCCAGGATCGGAAGGGCGAAACCGCCGGTTTTACCGGTACCTGTCTGTGCCGCAACCATCAGGTCGCGACCTTGCAACACGGCGGGAATGGCCCGCTGTTGCACCGGAGTAGGCTCGGTATAGCCCGCATCTTCGATGGCACGGACTAAAGCCTCGGAGAGACCGAGGGAAGCAAAGGACATGAGTAATCCTGTTTTAGTTAGGGCTTGGCCCAATGGGAGTCTTGCCTGGC
Organism: Pseudomonas sp. GM30; assembly: GCF_000282275.2. Lineage (NCBI taxonomy): Bacteria > Pseudomonadati > Pseudomonadota > Gammaproteobacteria > Pseudomonadales > Pseudomonadaceae > Pseudomonas > Pseudomonas sp. GM30. The sequence continues at coordinate 94,627 of NZ_AKJP02000009.1, forward strand.
GCGAATCGCGTTTAAGAGGACGCGACCCCGTCCGGTCCTGCTGCGGTTCCGAAGGCACGTCAGGAGCGCTCGCGCGGGCTGAAAGCTGCGCTGTAGCGGGTCGAGAGGCCTGTTACGGTTCCGGGCGTCCGGGCGTGAGCCTGGCGGGAACGCCGGAGTATAACAGAGCAATCACTGCGCGCTGCTTTCCTGCTGCTCAACGGTTTTGCGGCTGGCTGAGGCGTTGCCCAGCGGAGCGGTATCGGCAGGGGCGGCGCCATAGCGGGCGCTGAGCTCGGCGTAGGCCGGTTCGCGCTTGAAACGCTTGAGCTCGGCACCGAAACGCGCCACCAGCAGATCCATCCCGGCATTGCGGCGAACCGCCAGATATTGGCTCTGGCGGCTGATAACCGTGGGGTTTTCGGTGATTTGATCGCGAATATTCAGCTGATCCAGCAAGTGCTGACCCACGCGGCGATCAGTGATCAGCAAGTCGATGCGTCCGCGCAGCAGTTTGCCGAAGTTGGCTTCGTGGGTCGGTGCCGGCTCGCGGGTGAACAGTGTCGACTGGCTGAAATCCGCGCTGTACAGATAGCCCGGCGAAGTGCCGATGGTCAGGCCTTTGAGGTCTTCGAGCTGGCGGAAAGGGTGGGGTCGGTCGTTGGCGTAGAACATCACGAACTCGACGTCCGACAGCGGTTCTATGGGATAGAGCAGGGTGGCGTCGCGCTCGTCGCTGTGAAAGATGTCCAGCGCGCCGTCAGCTTGACCGGTTTCGAGCATCGACAGGCAACGCTTCCATGGCAGGAACTGCCACTCGACCTCGATCCCCAGACGCTTGAACACAATGGCGGTGGTTTCGTAGTCCAGCCCGAGGTTCCTGCCATCCTCTTCGTAGACGTACGGTGCCCAAGGCTCGGTGACAATACGCAACTTCTCGCCCCGAGCGGCAAAGCTCAGGCAAGCAAAAACCAGCACCGTGAATAATTGCGCGATCAAAGGCATGGCTTGAGATTACGACGAGAAACGCGAAAGAGCCAGAAAGTGCCTGCACAAGCTCTAATTCGGGGATTCAAAAGCAAAAGATCGCAGCGACGACACCCCTGTAGGAGCTGCCGAAGGCTGCGATCTTTTGATCTTTCTTTTAACGCTTAGCGCGGCAACTTCAGGTTATTCCAGATCGCCAGACTAGGCTCAGCCTGGTTCATGGAATAGAAGTGCAGCCCCGGTGCGCCACCCTGCAGCAGGCGTTCGCACATTTCGCTGACAACTTGCTCGCCAAAACGCTGAATGCTCTGGCTGTCATCGCCGTAGGCTTCCAGTTGCTTGCGGATCCAGCGCGGGATTTCCGCGCCGCAGGCATCGGAGAACCGCGCCAGCTTGCTGTAGTTGGTGATCGGCATGATCCCCGGCACCACCGGAATGTCCACACCCACCGCCTGCAAGCGGTCGACGAAGTAGAAGTAGCTGTCGGCGTTGAAGAAGTACTGGGTGATCGCGCTGTCGGCGCCGGCGCGGGCCTTGCGCACGAAGTTGGCGAGATCGTCTTCGTAATTGCGCGCTTGCGGATGCATCTCCGGGTAAGCGGCAACTTCGATGTGGAAATGATCACCGGTTTCTTCACGAATGAATTCAACCAGTTCGTTGGCGTGACGCAGCTCGCCGCTGGTCATGCCCATGCCGGACGGCAGGTCGCCGCGCAGGGCCACGATGCGCTTGATGCCGGCAGCCTTGTACTCGTTCAGCAGGCCGCGCAGGTCGTCCTTGCTGTCGCCGACGCACGACAGGTGCGGGGCGGCCGGTACTTTGACTTCGCTTTCCAGTTGCAGGACGGTGTTGAGGGTGCGATCACGGGTCGAACCACCAGCGCCGTAGGTGCAGGAAAAGAAGTCGGGGTTGTACGTTGCCAGCTGACGGGCAACGTTGAGCAGTTTTTCATGCCCAGCATCGGTCTTGGTCGGGAAGAACTCGAAGCTGTAGCGACGGTCTTGGGACATGGTCATACCCTTGGAAACAAGAACCTTCGAGGCGCTGCAATCCTGTGTGGGAGCGAGCTTGCTCGCGAAAGCGACAGATCAGACAACACTGCTGCTGAATGATAAACCGCTTTCGCGAGCAAGCTCGCTCCCACAGGGGAGAGCGAGCAGTCAGCGCCTGTTAGTAGCGGTAAGCGTGCGGCTTGAACGGGCCTTCGACGGTCACGCCGATGTAGTCAGCCTGTTGCTTGGTCAGTTGAGTGACCACGCCGCCGAAGCCGCGCACCATTTCCAGGGCCACTTCTTCGTCGAGTTTCTTCGGCAGTACTTCAACGGTCAGACGCTCGGCTTTCTGGGCTGGCGACAGGTCGGCGTACTTCTGGCCGAACAGGAAGATCTGCGCCAGTACCTGGTTGGCGAACGAACCGTCCATGATGCGGCTCGGGTGACCAGTGGCGTTGCCCAGGTTCACCAGACGGCCTTCGGCCAGCAGGATCAGGTAGTCGTCGTTCTGCGCGTCGAAAGCGCCCGGACCGGTACGGTGGATCTTGTGTACCTGTGGCTTCACTTCTTCCCATGCCCAGTTCTTGCGCATGAAAGCGGTGTCGATTTCGTTGTCGAAGTGGCCGATGTTGCAGACAACAGCGCGCTTCTTCAGGGCTTTGAGCATGTTCGCGTCGCAAACATTGACGTTACCGGTGGTGGTCACGATCAGATCGATCTTGCCCAGCAGCGCTTTGTCGATGCTCGCTTCGGTGCCGTCGTTGATACCATCGATGAACGGCGAAACCAGTTCGAAACCGTCCATGCAGGCCTGCATGGCGCAGATCGGGTCAACTTCGGAGACTTTGACGATCATGCCTTCCTGACGCAGGGACTGGGCCGAACCCTTGCCCACGTCACCGTAACCGATGACCAGCGCCTGCTTGCCGGACAGCAGGTGGTCGGTGCCGCGCTTGATCGCATCGTTCAGGCTGTGACGGCAGCCGTACTTGTTGTCGTTCTTGGATTTGGTCACCGAGTCGTTGACGTTGATCGCAGGGATCTTCAGCTCGCCCTTGGCCAGCATGTCCAGCAGGCGGTGAACGCCGGTGGTGGTTTCTTCGGTCACGCCGTGAACGCGGTCCAGCACCTGTGGGTATTTCTTGTGCAGCAGCTCGGTCAGGTCGCCGCCGTCGTCGAGGATCATGTTGGCGTCCCATGGCTGGCCATCCTTCAGGATGGTCTGCTCCAGGCACCACTCGTACTCTTCTTCGGTCTCGCCTTTCCAGGCGAAAACCGGGATGCCAGCAGCGGCGATGGACGCAGCGGCCTGATCCTGAGTCGAGAAGATGTTGCAGGACGACCAGCGTACTTCGGCACCCAGGGCAACCAGGGTTTCGATCAGCACGGCAGTCTGAATGGTCATGTGGATGCAGCCGAGGATTTTCGCGCCCTTGAGCGGCTGCTCGGAGGCGTACTTGCGGCGCAGACCCATCAGGGCCGGCATTTCCGATTCGGCGATGATGGTTTCGCGACGGCCCCAGGCAGCCAGGGACATGTCGGCAACTTTGTAATCGTTAAAATCGGCAGGCGTGATAACAGCGCTCATGAAGAGCCTCCATTCGTAATGTATGCGAATGGGCGCCGTTGTGCGTTTAGTGTCCGGCCGTGGCCAGTCAACGCCCCATCCGAGCCTGACAGGTTGATCCTGCTGCAGCGCCCCTCGGACAGGTGGCGGGAAAACGGTAGCAAGTGAAGGTTACCGTTTTGAAACGGGGGCGATTATAGCCGTCTAGACTGATCTTCCAAAGGGTTTCTGTCGGCCAGATGAAGATCGCTAATAGCGACCATAGTAGAAGGCTCATGGAGCCTGACCGCTCGGTCTGCCAAGATGGCGCCATCTTTCGGCAAACGCTCAGGAGTGAACATGAATTTCCACACCCGCAAATGGGTAAAACCCGAAGACCTGAACCCCAACGGCACCCTGTTCGGCGGCAGCCTGCTGCGCTGGATCGACGAAGAAGCGGCGATTTACGCGATCGTCCAGTTGGGCAATCAGCGCGTGGTGACCAAGTACATTTCCGAGATCAATTTCGTCAGCGCCTCGCGCCAGGGCGACATCATCGAGCTGGGCATCACCGCCACCGAGTTCGGCCGCACCTCGATCACCCTGACCTGTGAAGTGCGCAACAAGATCACCCGCAAGAGCATTCTCACCGTCGAGAAAATGGTCTTCGTCAACCTTGGCGAAGACGGCTTGCCGGCGCCGCACGGTCGCACCGAGATCAAGTACGTCAAGGACCAGTTCAAGGAAGATGAGCTGGTTACCAAGTAATCGGTGAATTGTGGCGAGGGAGCTTGCTCCCGCTGGACTGCAAAGCAGTCCCAAAACCGGTGAGCGTTGTTTATCTGAAACACGAGACGACTGCTGCGCAGCCGAGCGGGAGCAAGCTCCCTCGCCACAGGTAATAGTTTCGGTTGGGGGGAGTGAACAGCCAGGAACCGCAGGGGTCGTAGCTGAAAGCCCCCCACCGGTTACCACGCCATGACCACCCCGACAGACGGCAAGACCCCCAATCTCTCGACCGATGAACAACACGAAGTCGAGAAAAACCAGCCGCCCCGCGCGGCGGTTCTGCATGAAATCATCCGCACCCAAGGCGATCAGGAGCTGGAGCGCAGCATCGCCGCACTGTGGTGGTCGGCGCTCGCCGCCGGGCTGACCATGGGCCTGTCACTGATGGGCATGGGCTTGCTCAATTCGCGCCTGCCCGAAGGCGATGAGTTCAAGGTGATCGCCAGTTTCGGCTACTGCGCCGGGTTCCTCGCGGTGATTCTCGCCCGCCAGCAGCTGTTCACCGAAAATACCCTGACCGCCGTTCTGCCGGTGATGACCAAGCCGACCCTGAAAAACTTCGGCCGGTTGATCCGCTTGTGGGGCGTGGTCCTGTTCGGCAATTTGTGCGGGACGATTCTGGTGGCGTACGTGATGCTCGAGCTGCCGATCTTCGACACCAAGACCGATCACGCCTTCCTGGAAATCGGCCGCAAGGTTATGGAGAACCACGCCAGCCAGATGTTCGCCAAAGGCATCGTGTCCGGCTGGATGATCGCCACCATGGTCTGGATGATCCCGTCCATGGAGAGCGCGAAGATGTGGATCATCATCCTCATCACCTACCTGATGGCGCTGGGCGACTTCACCCACATCGTGGTGGGTTCGGCGGAAGTGTCGTATCTGGTGTTTGCCGGCGAGCTGCCGTGGAGTGATTTCTGGATGGTGTTTGCCGGGCCCACGCTGGCGGGGAACATCATCGGCGGCAGTTTCATCTTCGCCCTGATCAGCCATGCACAGATCCGCAGCGAGAGCGGCGCGCCAAAGGAAACGGGCAAAGGGAAACAATCTGCGGATCAGGCCGAAAAGCCCGATCCGCAGCAGATCAAGAAATGATCAGTGGTGTGCGGGCTCGGCCGCTGGGGCCGGCTCGTCTCTGGTGGCGTGCTTGACCAGTTTGCCGATGGTCAGACCCTGCAACAGGATCGACGACAGCACCACGATGTAGGTGATGCTCAGCAGCAGATCGCGCTCCGGGCCCAACGGCAGGGCCAGCGCCAGTGCCACCGAGACACCGCCGCGCAAACCGCCCCAGGTCAGGATGCGAATGGTGCCGCGCGGCACCGTGCGCCAGCGCCGCAGCAAGACAATGGCCGGGGCCACGGTGAGCAGGCGCGACAGCACAATCGCCAGCGCCAGCAAACTGGCCGCCGCCACGTGCGCCCAGTTGAACGGCAGCAGCAACAGCTCCATGCCGATCAGTGCGAACAGCAGCGCATTGAGCATGTCATCGAGCAGCTCCCAGAAGCCGTCGAGGTACTTGCGGGTCATGTCGTTCATCGCCAGGTTGCGCCCCAGATTGCCGATGATCAGACCGGCGACCACCATCGCAATCGGTGCCGAGACGTGCAGCTCGGTGGCCATCGCCGAACCGCCGATCACCAGCGCCAGGGTCAGCATCACGGTGATCTGATGCTGCTGGACGCTTTTGATCATTCGGTACACCCCATAACCGATCAGCCCGCCGAACAGCACGCCGCCAATGGCTTCGTGCACGAACAGCATGGCCGTGGCGCTGAGGGTCGGCGTCTCGCCCAGCTGAGCGATGCCCAGCAGCACGGTGAACACCACCACCGCAGTACCGTCGTTGAACAGCGACTCGCCGACGATGGTGGTTTTCAGTGGCTTCGAGGCATTGGCCGTACGCAGTACGCCGAGCACCGCAATCGGGTCGGTCGGCGAAATCAGCGCGCCGAATAGAAGGCAGTAGAGGAAGCTCACGTGCCAGCCGAACAGGGCAAAAATGTAGTAGGCGAGGCTGCCGATCACGGCGGTGGCGATCAATACGCCGAAAGTGGCCAGCAGGCCGATCGGCCAACGGTAGCTACGCAGGTCGTTCAGGTTGACGTGCAGGGCGCCGGCGAACAGCAGGAACGACAGCATCCAGTTCATCAGCAGATCGCCGAAGTCGATCTGGCCGATCAGTTGTTGCACGCGTTCTTCGAGGCCGGGATAGCCGAGCACGCTCAGGCCTTGCAGCAACAGGGAGAACATCAGCGCGGTGACCATCACGCCGATGGTCGGCGGCAGGCCGATGAAGCGGTAATTGACGAAGGTGAGAAGGGTGGTGAGGCAGATAAAAGCGGCGACAAGTTCTAGCATCCGGGCTCCATTGGATGGGGGGGGAAAGACAGCGCCCCGATTCTTCGGCGCAAAGGTTGGATGGGCTGATTCGGGGTGGGGACACAATCGTGTGCCCTCGGTTGGTCAGCTGCACGCATTGGTGTAGGGTCAGCAAAAAAATCAAGGAGTGGGACGTGGCGGCGACAGTTCTGGTGTTAATGGCGGCGCTGTTGCATGCGACGTGGAATACCCTGATCAAGTTCAGTGCCGAACGGTTGCTGGTGGTGGCGTGCATGGACACGGTGGCGCTCTTGTTCGTGGCGCTGGCATTTCCATTCATCAGTCTGCCGCCGCTGGAGATCTGGCCGTGGATTCTGGCGTCGGCAGCATTCGAGCTGCTGTATCGTTATCTGCTGATTCAAGCTTATCGGGTCGGCGACCTAGGACTGGTCTACCCGCTGATGCGCGGCTTGTCGCCGCTTGTGGTGCTGGCGCTGACCCTGATCTTCGCCGGCGAAGTGCTCACTGCGCAGCAGATCTTCGGGATCATGCTGATTCCACTGGGCATGGCCTGCCTGCTCTGGCAGGGCGGTGGCGGCAAGCATCTGCCGTGGTCGATGCTGCCGGTGGTGGCGCTGATCGGGCTGTGCATCGGCTGCTACACCTATATCGATGGTCAGGCCTTGCGGCGCTGGTCGCATCCACTGGATTACCTGGTCTGGGTCACGCTGCTCAGTGCTTGGCCGTTTCCGTTGCTGGCGTGGGTCGCCAAACGCCCGGCGTTCCTGGTGTTCTGGCGCGAGCAGTGGAAGCTGGGGCTGGCAGTCGGGTTCTGCGTGTTGTTCAGCTACGCTCTGGTGCTGTGGGCGATGCAGTTGGGCTCGATTGCCGAAGCGGCAGCGCTGCGTGAAATCAGCGTGATTCTGGTGGTGCTGTTCGGCATTCGGTACCTCAAAGAACCTTTCGGCAAGCCACGGCTCTTAGCCTGTGGGCTGGTACTGATCGGCATGCTGGTGATGAAGTTCTGACGGCCCGCAATTCTCTATCACTCGAAGAAGGACGGCTTTATGACGGTAGCTCTGTGGTGCGTGTTGATCGCGATTTTCCTGCCCTATATCTGCACGGGCGTGGCCAAGGCAGTGGGCGGCTACCGGCTGAGCGACAACCATGATCCCCGGGACTTTCTGGAAAGTCTCAACGGCGTGGCCCGACGGGCGCATGCGGCGCAGTTGAACAGCTTCGAAGTGACCCCGGCGTTTGCCGCGGCGGTGATCGTTGCGCATCTGGTAGGCACCGCGCAGTTGGTGACGGTGAATGTGCTGGCGGTGATGTTTATCACCAGTCGCCTGCTGTACATCATCTGCTACCTGGCGGACTGGGCGATTCTGCGGTCGCTGGTGTGGTTTGTGGGGATGGGGTTGATTGCTGCGTTCTTCTTTGTGTCTGTCTGATACTCGGGTGCTTCTGCCGGCCTCTTCGCGGGCAAGCCCGCTCCCACAGGGGGCTTGGGTGTACACAGGATTTGTGCTCGCCATGGATACCTGTGGGAGCGGGCTTGCCCGCGAAGGCAATAGCTCAGGCGCCGAAGCGCTTAAGGCTTGTCCTTAACCGTATCGGCCACCTGCGGCACTTGCGGCAATGCCGCGCCTTTGGGCCAGAGCATCCAGATCTGCCCCTGCTGTTTCATGTCGCCGGCCAGTTGCCCGGCCGCATCACCGGTGCCCCAGAACAAATCTGCACGCACCTCGCCAGCAATCGCGCCACCGGTGTCCTGCGCTGCGACCGGACGCACCAGCGCCGTGCCATCGGGACGGGTGGTCGACAGCCACAGCAGGCTGCCCAACGGAATCACCTTGCGATCCACTGCTGCGCTGTAACCCGCAGTCAGTGGCACGTTCAGCGAGCCGCGCGGGCCTTCGTTGCTGTCCGGGTTGCGGGTGAAGAACACGTAGCTCGGGTTGCTGCCCAGCAGTTCCGGAATGCGCGACGGGTTGGCCTTGGCCCAGTTGCTGATCGCGCCCATGGTCACGTCTTCTTTCTTCAACTCGCCTTGTTCGACCAGCCAGCGGCCGATTGGCCGGTACGGGTGGCCGTTCTGGTCGGCATAGGCGATGCGCAGTTGTTTGCCATCCGGTGTCTGGATCCGCCCGGAACCCTGAATCTGCAGGAATTGCAGGTTCATCGGGTCGGTGAGGTACGCCACCACCGGGGCTTTCACGCCTTTGGATTCAATGGTCGCTGCATCGTCGTACGGTTTGAGCACCCGACCTTCGAGGCGACCGCGCAGGCGCTTGCCCTTGAGCTCCGGGTAAATGCTGTCCAGCGAGACGATGATCATGTCTTCCGGCACGCCATACACCGGCACATTGGCTGTTTCGGTAGGGGTCAGACTGCCGGGGTAGACCGGTTCGTAGTAACCAGTGATCAGGCCGTTCGGGTTGTCATGCTCGGCGCGTAGCCCGAACACGTCGAGGTTCTGCTTGAGGAAGGCGCGAATCTCGTTGGCGCTCTGCGGCACGTTGGCGGCTGCGGCGCAGGTGCCGCCCCAGACCGGATCAGCCTTGAGTCGGGTGCAGGCGCTGCGCCACGAGCCGAAACCGGCGACTAGATCGCTGTCGGACACCGCCGGCAAGGCTTCCCAAGTGGCGCTGGAATAAGTGGCCAAGGCATGGGTTTTCGGTTTGGCAGTGTCGCCGCCCGTGCAGCCGGCAAGGATTGCAAGCAGTGGCAGGGTTGCGATCAGTGGGTGACGCCAGGCCTTGAAGCGGCTGTTCATGGAGTGATTCCTGTGCCGGTTGCCCGAGTGCTCCATGCGCTCGGGCAACCCGTATTTTTAATAGGGCTATTGGTGTTTGTCGGCGACGCGAGGATACTGGCCGCCGAATTCCGTGACCTGAAGCCACCATGACTCTTAAAAGAATTGCTGTTGTATTGCTGGCCTGTCTGACCTTGTCCGCCTGTGGCGGCGTCGATCCGAATTCTCCGCTGGGGCAACGCAAGGCGATCTTCAAACAGATGCTCAAGACCGGCGAAGACCTGGGTGGCATGTTGCGCGGACGCATTCCGTTCGACGGGCCGAAATTCGCCGAAGGCGCGGTGAAGCTCGATGCGTTGTCCCATGAACCGTGGAAGCATTTCCCGCAGGTGCGTGAAGAAGATCACACCAGTGCCAAGGACGATGTGTGGCTGCGGCAGGCCCGCTTTCAGGAATTGGCCCGCAACCTTGAGGCGGCCACCGGTGAACTGGTGATCGCCAGCAAGGTTCAGCCGTACAAGGCCAGCAACCTGGGGCCTGCGGTGCAGAAGGTTGAGGATGCCTGCAGCGCTTGCCATAAAGAATTTCGCGATCATTGACTGTCTGAGACTGCCGGACAACTGTGGCGAGGGAGCTTGCTCCCGCTCGGCGGCGCAGCCGTCGTGAATCCATTCAACCGACTTGAGTCTGGTACAGCGCAGTTGAATGGGGTTGGGGCCGCTTCGCGACCCAGCGGGAGCAAGCTCCCTCGCCACAGGACATCTTCCTCAACACTGGTTACTTGTCGATCTGATCCAGCGCATCCTGCAGTTCTTTGCGCGACTCGGCGAGCTTGTCCTTGCGCTTGTTGATCTTCTCTGGATCGCCTTTCTTCATCGCCTTGTCGAGATCCGCCTGACGCTTGCTCACTTCGTGCTTGGCTTCCAGCACCTTGTTTTCGCGTTCTTTCTTCAGCCCGGCATCGGTGCAGTTCTTTGTCACTTCATCCAGCGCGGTCTGCAGACCGGCCTGCTGGTCGGTGTTGCCACGGGACTTGGCCTGTTCGAGCTGATTGATGATGCCCTGCTTCTTGGCGGCGCAACCGGTCAGGCCCGGTGCATCTTCGTCGGCCATTACAGGCGCGGCCAGGACGCCACAGAGAGTCAGCAAGGCAAGCGGTGCAAGAAATTTCATAAAAGCTCCATGTGCAAAGGCAGTCGGGTCGGGGGCACTGCGCTGTTTGAGCGTCTGACGGCCCTTGGGTTCCCGGCTGCCGGGGATTGCGTGATCAGAAACCGTCGATTCCGGCGGCGCGTAATGTGTCACTCAAGGCCAGCACCTGCGGGTCGCGGAAGAATGCGCTCAATTGCGCCGCGCGGCCCGGGCCGATTCCGGCTTCTGCCTGCCATTGTTCGGTGTCGCGTTGTGCCAGCGCCTGCCACGAGTCGGCCAGTTGTGCCTGCCCCGTCGGCGGTAAACCCAATGCTTTGAGCCACTGGGTGAACGGCCGTTGGCGGGCGCTGTGAAAACTGTTGATCAGACGTGCGCTGCTGCGCTCGCCGAAGCCGGCAATGTTAGCAAGCTCTGGCTCGCCGAGGGTCAACCAATCCAGCAGGTTGTTCAGGCGGCCTGTTTCCAGAAGTTTCTCCCAGGTGCCGCGCCCGACATTCTGCAGCGCCAGCCCTTGCTTGCCACTGAGCCAGGTCAGGCGCGCGAGAAACTGGCTCTCACAACCGGGTGTCGGTTGCCAGCAGCTCAAGCCGTGGAAATCGCGCGTGTCGGGAATCTCGAGGGCGGCTCGTTCGGTGGTGCGCAACACCACACTGTCGAGTCGTGGAATCGTCAACCCGGCCAGGCTGATTGCCACTTGATCGCCGGGGCGGATATCCAGCGCCTGCCAACGCTTGAGTGAACCCGCACTGACGCGTCTGATCTCGCGGTCATCGAGCATCACTGGCGACAACTCCAATACCGGGGTGATGCGTCCGCTGCGGCCGACTTTGAAATTCACTTTGCGCACCTCGGCCAGCGCTCGGGAAAACGGGTATTTCCAGGCGATAGCCCAGTAGGGCGCGCTCGCCTGCCAGCGCTCAGCCGGTGGGCGCTGGCTCTGGCGCAAGACAATGCCGTCGGTGGCGAAGGGCAGGGGCGATCGATACCAGTGCTCGCGCCATTTTTGCGCGTCGGCAAGGTTGGCGATGACCTGACTAAATGGCGCTGTCGTGGCGAAGCCCAGCATCGCTAGCGTCGATATTCTTTCAGGCAGATTCGCCGGGCCCTGCGGCCAGTCCCAGACGAACAAACCGATCCCGGACGCCTGTTCTGCGCTCAAGATTTTACGGCTCATCAGCCCGGCAACGGTGGCGCGGGCGTTGACGCTGCCGGCGCTGGCTTGCACATGCTGATTCAGGCGCCAATGGAGCTCGCCCTGCACCAGCAGGTCCAGCGGTTGGGTCAGTTGTTGCGGAATGGCAGCGATCTTTTGCGCCGACGCTGTCCAGTCCTGACCGCTGATCCCGTCGCCGCGACTGATCGCCTGCTGCAACAGGCCGCGACGGTAAATCAGCGTGACCGCTACACCATCGACCTTGGGTTGTACCCAGACATCCTGCCGATCCTTTAACCATGCTTGAACGGCGGCGGCTTGGTGAAGCTTGTCCAGACCGGTGTGGGCGATTGGATGCGCGACGGAGCCAGTCGCGCTGCGCAACGGTTCGGGCGCTGGGGGCTGCTGGAAGCACTGGCGCCATTCGATGAGCCGCAGGCGCGATTGATCGTAGAGCTCGTCGGCAATCAGCGAGCGGCCTTGGCGGTGGTAGGCGTCGTCCCATTGGTCGATCTGTTTTTGCAGGGCGGAGATTTCAACTTGCGCTTTGCCGAATGGCCAGTCGGGGCAGGCTGCATGGGCGATCAGAGGGGTGAAACTCAGCAAAAGAACTGAAAACAGGCGCAGCGTGGCAAGCATTTTGAGCGTCCTTGCTCAGGGGGAATGCTTTAAGGCTAGGCGAGGATTCAGAGAGGCACCGGGTGGGTGTTTTGCATCGTGTTTCCGTGCCCATACAGGGGGCGCATGGGCCGGCCTCTTCGCGGGCAAGCCCGCTCCCACAGGGTTCTTTATTGATATTGGAAGGCTATTTCAGGCATGAAAAAGCCCCGCACGGCGCGAACCGTGCGGGGCTTTTTTTGCAGCCGGGGAGGGCTTACAGACCAGCGGCGGAACGCAGAGCGTCGGCGCGGTCGGTTTTTTCCCAGGTGAAGGTGGTGAAGGTGTCTTCGCCAACCGTCTTGGTCTGCGGAGCACGACCGAAGTGGCCGTAGGCTGCAGTCTCCTGGTACATCGGGTGCAGCAGATCGAGCATGGTGGTGATCGCGTATGGACGCAGGTCGAACACTTCACGCACCAGTTTGATGATCTTGTCATCGCTGATCTTGCCGGTGCCGAAGGTGTTCAGCGAGATCGAAGTCGGCTGAGCGACACCGATGGCGTAGGACACCTGGATCTCGCAACGCTCGGCCAGGCCGGCGGCGACGATGTTCTTGGCAACGTAACGGCCAGCGTAGGCAGCCGAACGGTCAACCTTCGATGGATCTTTACCGGAGAACGCGCCACCGCCGTGACGGGCCATGCCGCCGTAGCTGTCGACGATGATCTTGCGACCGGTCAGACCGCAGTCACCTACCGGGCCGCCAATGATGAACTGGCCGGTCGGGTTGATGTGGAACTGGGTGTCTTTGCTCAGCAGTTCGGCAGGCAGCACGTGCTTGACGATCAGCTCCATCACGCCTTCGCGCAGGTCTTTGTACGACACTTCTGGGTTGTGCTGGGTCGACAGAACAACGGCGTCGATACCGACGACCTTGCCGCCTTCGTAACGGCAAGTCACTTGCGACTTGGCGTCCGGACGCAGCCACGGCAGCAGACCCGATTTGCGGGCTTCGGCCTGACGCTGCACCAGCTGGTGCGAGAAGGTGATCGGTGCTGGCATCAGCACGTCGGTTTCGTTGCTGGCGTAGCCGAACATCAGGCCCTGGTCGCCGGCGCCCTGATCTTCAGGCTTGGCACGGTCAACACCCTGGTTGATGTCAGGGGACTGCTTGCCGATGATGTTCATCACGCCGCAGGTAGCACCGTCGAAGCCGACTTCGGAGCTGGTGTAGCCGATGTCGCAGATCACGTCACGAACGATCTGCTCCAGGTCGACCCAGGCGCTGGTGGTCACTTCACCGGCCACGATGGCCACGCCGGTCTTGACCAGGGTTTCCACGGCAACGCGTGCGTGTTTGTCCTGGGCAATAATGGCGTCCAGCACCGCATCGGAAATCTGGTCGGCGATTTTGTCCGGATGTCCTTCAGACACGGACTCGGAGGTGAAGAGGGAGTATTCGCTCATCTCGATGTTTTCCTGAATTTACCGATGGTGAGTGTCGCCAGCCGGTCGCTGAAAGTGGCGAACCTGGATCTGGAAACCATTACGTAAGCCTACATAGAGGCTTTCCCCGGGAACGAGTCCCGCAGCGGTGGCCCAACGGGCCAAATCGTCCTGTTCAAACCCCAACCACAGATCACCGCAGGCCTCCCTGGCCCAACTCTGGTTGTGGCTACATAACTCTGTCACGAGCAGGCTACCGCCCGGTTGCAGCAGGCCGGCCATGTGCTTGAGCGCTTCGGCCGGCGCGGCGAAATGGTGCAACACCATGTTCAGTACCACGCAATCGGCCGTCAGGCTTGTGCCATTCAATGCATCGGCCAATTGCAGGCTGACGTTAGCCAGCCGTTCACGTTCACATACCTGACGCGCCAGTTCGAGCATCGCCGGGCTGTTGTCCAGCGCGGTTACGTTGCTGAAGCGACGGGCCAGTTCCGGCAGAAAAGCACCATCGCCGGGGCCGACTTCAATGGCCGTGGCAGCACCATTGAAGTTCAGTTTGTCGAGCAGGGCCAGCACGCTGTCGCGGTACTGCGGCAGGCCTGCGATCAAGTCTTGCTGGGCGCGGAATTTCTCCGCAACCCGGGTGAAGAAGTCCTGGCTGGCGGCTTCACGTTGTCCGTGGACCTGCGCTATGCGCGCCTGCACGTCGTCCGGCAGCGCCAAATTGTCGACTTCTTCTAACAACGCGGCGTGCAACTTGCCGCCCAGCAATTCGGTGTGGGGCAGGGCGCGGCGATAGAAAATCGCGTTGCCTTCACGGCGTGTCGCCACCAGATCGGCCTGGGCCAGCACCTTGAGGTGGTGGCTCATGCCGGACTGACCGATACCGAAAATCTGCGCCAGTTCCAGTACGCCGAACGAGTCGTTGGCCAGCGCGCGCAATACATTCAGGCGCAGCGGATCGCCACCGGCCTTGCACAGGGCCGCCAGCTCGTCGCAGTCGTCATGGCGAATGGAAGGCACGCGTAAGTTCATGGGGCAGCAGTCTAGTGACGGTGGGAAAGCGCCGCAAGGGCAATATCAAAAAGTTTTGATATTGCTCGATAGATGGCACTTCTCACTGGCTGGTTAACTCTACAAACGAACAGCGGAAAGGTTTCACCAGACGAAACCGCCGCCCAGCACGGGAAAAACGCCTCTGGATGACTATCTGTCATTGCCCCGAAGCGCTCCGGTGAGGGAAAATGCCCTCCTTTTTTCCGTTTCAATCTATTCACACCCAGGAGATCAGCGATGCCTAGCCGTCGTGAGCGTGCCAACGCCATTCGTGCCCTCAGCATGGATGCCGTGCAAAAAGCCAACAGCGGCCATCCCGGTGCCCCTATGGGTATGGCAGATATCGCCGAAGTACTTTGGCGCGACTACCTCAAGCACAACCCGAGCAATCCATCGTTCGCCGACCGTGACCGCTTCGTGCTGTCCAACGGCCACGGCTCGATGTTGATCTACTCGCTGCTGCACCTGACCGGTTACGACCTGTCGATCGACGACCTCAAGCAGTTCCGTCAACTGCACAGCCGCACCCCGGGCCACCCGGAATTCGGCTACACCCCGGGCGTCGAAACCACCACCGGCCCGCTGGGTCAGGGTCTGGCCAATGCTGTCGGCTTCGCCCTGGCGGAAAAAGTCCTGGGCGCGCAGTTCAACCGTCCTGGCCACGATATCGTTGATCACCACACCTATGTGTTCCTCGGTGATGGCTGCATGATGGAAGGCATTTCCCACGAAGTCGCCTCCCTGGCCGGTACGCTGGGCCTGGGCAAGCTGATCGCCTTCTACGATGACAACGGCATCTCCATCGACGGTGAAGTCGAAGGCTGGTTCACCGATGACACGCCGAAGCGTTTCGAATCCTACAACTGGCAGGTAATCCGCAACGTCGACGGTCACGATCCAGAAGAGATCAAGACCGCCATCGAGACTGCGCGCAAGAGCCCGCTGCCGACCCTGATCTGCTGCAAGACCACCATCGGTTTCGGTTCGCCGAACAAGCAGGGCAAGGAAGACTGCCACGGCGCCCCACTGGGTGACGCGGAAATCGCTCTGACCCGTCAGGCGCTGAACTGGAACTACGGCCCGTTCGAAATCCCTGCAGACATTTATGCCGAGTGGGATGCCAAGGAAAAAGGTCGCGCTGCCGAAGCCGAGTGGGATCAGCGTTTCGCTGCCTACTCCGCAGCATTCCCGACCGAAGCCAACGAGCTGATCCGTCGTCTGAGCGGCGAACTGCCGGCTGACTTCGCTGAAAAAGCCTCGGCCTACATCGCTGAAGTGGCGGCCAAAGGCGAAACCATCGCCAGCCGTAAAGCCAGCCAGAACACCCTGAACGCGTTCGGCCCGTTGCTGCCGGAACTGCTCGGCGGTTCGGCTGACCTGGCCGGTTCCAACCTGACCCTGTGGAAAGGTTGCAAAGGCGTCAGCGCTGAAGACGCCAGCGGCAACTACATGTACTACGGCGTGCGCGAATTCGGCATGACCGCGATCATGAACGGCGTGTCCCTGCACGGCGGCCTGGTGCCTTACGGCGCAACCTTCCTGATGTTCATGGAATACGCGCGCAACGCCGTGCGCATGTCGGCGCTGATGAAGAAGCGTGTGATCCACGTCTACACCCACGACTCCATCGGTCTGGGCGAAGACGGCCCGACGCACCAGCCGGTCGAGCAACTGACCAGCCTGCGCAGCACACCGAACCTCGACACCTGGCGTCCAGCCGATGCCGTTGAATCGGCGGTGGCCTGGAAAAATGCGCTGGAGCGTAAGGACGGCCCTTCGGCGCTGATCTTCTCGCGTCAGAACCTGCAGCACCAGGAACGTGATGCCGGCCAGATCGCCGATATCAGCCGCGGTGGCTACGTGTTGAAGGACTGCGCAGGCGAGCCTGAGCTGATCCTGATCGCCACCGGTTCGGAAGTGGGTCTGGCCGTTCAGGCCTACGACAAACTGACCGAACAAGGCCGCAAGGTGCGCGTGGTTTCCATGCCTTGCACCAGCGTGTTCGATGCGCAGGACGCCGGCTACAAGCAATCGGTTCTGCCGTTGCAGGTCAGCGCCCGTATCGCGATCGAAGCGGCTCACGCCGACTTCTGGTTCAAGTACGTGGGTCTGGAAGGTCGCGTGATCGGCATGACCACCTACGGCGAATCGGCTCCGGCTTCGGCACTGTTCGAAGAATTCGGCTTCACCCTGGACAACATCCTGGGTCAGGCTGAAGAACTGCTGGAAGACTGACCTGGAAAAGGTGTCGCCTGAGCTGACGCCTTCGCGAGCAGGCTCGCTCCCACATTGGAATGCATTTTCCTGTGGGAGCGAGCCTGCTCGCGAAAGCGTTGGTTCAGGCAACATCGCACTACCCGATTCACCACGGTAATCGAGAACCCCATGCCTCAACCGCGTCCCTACAAAGTTGCACTCAACGGCTACGGCCGGATTGGTCGTTGCGTCTTGCGTGCGTTGTTCGAGCGTGGCGAGAAGGCCGGGTTTGAAATTGTCGCGATCAACGATCTGGCCGACATGGCCAGCATCGAATACCTGACACGCTTCGACTCCACCCACGGCCGCTTTCCCGGCGAAGTGCGAGTAGACGGCGATTGTCTGCATATCAATGGCGACTGCGTGAAGGTCCTGCGCAGTGCCACCCCCGAAGGCATCGACTGGGCGGCGCTGGGCATCGACCTGGTGCTCGAATGTTCCGGCGCTTATCACACCCGCGAAGACGGCCAGCGGTTTCTCGACGCCGGCGCGCCACGTGTGCTGTTTTCGCAACCGATGGCCAGCGAAGCGGATGTCGACGCCACCATCGTCTACGGCGTCAATCAGGATTGCCTGACCGGCGATGAACTGCTGGTGTCCAACGCCTCCTGCACCACCAACTGCGGCGTGCCGCTGTTGCGTCTGCTGGACAAGGCGATCGGCCTGGATTACGTATCGATCACCACGATTCACTCGGCGATGAACGATCAGCCGGTGATCGACGCCTATCACCACGAAGACCTGCGCCGCACCCGTTCGGCGTTTCAGTCGGTGATCCCGGTGTCCACTGGTCTGGCGCGTGGCATCGAGCGTCTGCTGCCGGAACTTGCCGGGCGAATTCAGGCCAAAGCCGTACGCGTGCCGACGGTCAACGTGTCCTGCCTCGACATCACGATGCAGACCGCCACCGCGACCGATGCCAACGAGGTCAACCGGATCCTGCGCGAGGCCGCCACCAACGGCCCGCTCAAAGGCCTGTTGGCCTATACCGAGTTGCCGCACGCCAGTTGTGATTTCAACCATGACCCACATTCGGCCATCGTCGATGCCAGTCAGACCCGTGTTTCCGGTCCCAAACTGGTGAACATCCTGGCCTGGTTCGACAACGAATGGGGTTTTGCCAACCGAATGCTGGACGTTGCAGACCACTATCTGCAAACAGCGATTTCAAAAAAACCTGCTCTCTAAGAACAGTTACTCAGGAAGTGCGACCCATGACCGTGTTGAAGATGTCCGACCTCGATCTGCAAGGTAAGCGCGTATTGATCCGCGAAGACCTCAACGTCCCAGTCAAGGACGGTGTTGTCACCAGCGATGCGCGTATCCTGGCTTCGCTGCCGACCATCAAGCTGGCCCTGGAAAAAGGTGCAGCGGTGATGGTGTGTTCGCACCTGGGCCGTCCGACCGAAGGCGAGTTCTCCGCCGAGAACAGCCTCAAGCCAGTCGCCGACTACCTGAGCAAGGCCCTGGGCCGCGAAGTTCCGCTGGTGGCTGATTACCTGGGCGGCGTTGACGTCAAGGCCGGCGACATCGTGCTGTTCGAAAACGTGCGCTTCAACAAGGGCGAGAAAAAGAACGCTGACGAGCTGGCCCAGCAATACGCCGCCCTGTGTGACGTGTTCGTGATGGACGCCTTCGGCACCGCGCACCGCGCCGAGGGTTCGACCCACGGCGTGGCCAAGTTCGCCAAAGTTGCGGCGGCTGGCCCGCTGCTGGCCGCTGAGCTGGACGCACTGGGCAAGGCGCTGGGCGCACCGGCCAAGCCAATGGCGGCGATCGTTGCCGGCTCCAAGGTGTCGACCAAGCTCGACGTCCTCAACAGCCTGAGCCAGATCTGCGATCAACTGATCGTCGGCGGCGGCATTGCCAACACCTTCCTGGCTGCAGCCGGTCACCCGGTCGGCAAGTCGCTGTACGAGCCGGATCTGCTGGACACCGCACGCGCCATCGCCGCCAAGGTCAGCGTGCCGCTGCCGGTGGACGTGGTGGTTGCCAAGGAGTTTGCGGAAAGCGCCGAAGCCACCGTCAAGCTGATTGCTGACGTTGCCGCTGACGACATGATTCTGGATATCGGCCCGCAAACCGCAGCCAACTTCGCCGAACTGCTGAAATCGTCGAAAACCATCCTGTGGAATGGCCCGGTCGGCGTGTTCGAATTCGACCAGTTCGGCAACGGCACCAAAGTGCTGGCCCAGGCCATCGCTGACAGCGCCGCGTTCTCCATTGCCGGCGGTGGCGACACCCTGGCGGCCATCGATAAATATGGCGTGGCCGAGCAAATCTCCTACATTTCCACCGGTGGTGGCGCGTTCCTCGAATTCGTCGAAGGCAAGGTGCTGCCCGCCGTTGAAGTCCTGGAAAGCCGGGCCAAGGCCTGAGGCCGCCCGTTTGGCCAGGCAAAGGAGTGTTCAGATGGTCAAGTCGTTAGCGCTGTTGTTGCTGACCGGTACGCTGGCGGCCTGCGGGAGTAACCCGAAGGCCGAGGCCACGCCCGCCCCGGATGCGGCACAGAAAGGCTGCTATCAGGCCGACTGGCAGGCCGAAACCAACCCGGTGCTGAACAAGCGCTCGGGGCCGGACGGTCTGGACAAATACGAGACGCAAACCCCGGCCAAGGAACATGGTTGTCCTTGACCGGTCTGACTCTTTAACTCAGGGCTGGCGGCGTTGGCTGTCAGTCGAGGAACACGGATGAAAGGCTTGATCGCCATTGCGGCGTTGGCATTGTTGGGCGGTTGCGCGCAGATGAACCTGTTTCAGTCGTCCGCGCCTGCGGACAACTGGACCACCTGGACCTGCGACAGCCAGGCCAAAGTGCTGTGGCGCTACGCCGATGCCAGCCAGAAGGAAGTCGATGTACGGCTGGGCGGCGGTGATCAGGTCTATCGCCTGAAAGAAGAGCCGGGCGCCTCGGGCGTGCTGTACAGCGATGGCATGCTGGCGTTTCACGTCAAGGGTGACGAAGGCCTGGTGTACTGGGTCGCCACCAATGACCTGATTGGCCGGGGCTGCAAGGCGCAGTAATTGACACACCATAGATCTAATGTGGCAGCGGATCCCAATGTGGGAGCGAGCTTGCTCGCGAAAGCGCTGGTTCAGCTTGCAGTTGTGTTGAATGTTGGAATGCATTCGCGAGCAAGCTCGCTCCCACAGAGTTCTGCGTAGTTATTGAGAATTGGCTTTAACGAATCACCAGACCGGGCCTCAACCCCCGATCTGCAAGCACTTGAATAGCCGCCGCCGCTCCGGCAGGCTGGCACGATTAACGACCCTCAACCGGGAGAGACACACACAATGGCACTTATCAGCATGCGCCAGATGCTGGACCACGCAGCCGAGTTCGGCTACGGCGTTCCAGCCTTCAACGTCAACAACCTTGAGCAGATGCGCGCCATCATGGAAGCCGCTGACAAGACTGACTCCCCGGTGATCGTCCAGGCTTCGGCCGGCGCCCGTAAATACGCCGGCGCGCCGTTCCTGCGTCACCTGATCCTGGCTGCGATCGAAGAATTCCCGCACATCCCGGTGTGCATGCACCAAGACCACGGCACCAGCCCTGACGTCTGCCAGCGCTCGATCCAACTGGGCTTCAGCTCGGTCATGATGGACGGTTCCCTGGGCGAAGACGGCAAGACCCCGACCGACTACGAATACAACGTTCGTGTGACTCAGCAGACCGTAGCCATGGCTCACGCCTGCGGCGTTTCGGTAGAAGGCGAGCTGGGCTGCCTGGGTTCGCTGGAAACCGGCATGGCTGGTGAAGAAGACGGCATCGGCGCCGAAGGCGTTCTGGATCACAGCCAGATGCTGACCGACCCGGAAGAAGCCGCTGACTTCGTCAAGAAAACCCAGGTCGATGCCTTGGCCATCGCCATCGGCACCAGCCACGGCGCTTACAAGTTCACCAAGCCACCTACCGGTGACGTGCTGGCGATCGACCGCATCAAGGAAATCCACAAGCGCATCCCGAACACCCACCTGGTGATGCACGGTTCCTCGTCGGTTCCGCAAGAGTGGCTGGCGATCATCAACCAGTACGGCGGCGACATCAAAGAAACCTACGGCGTACCGGTTGAAGAAATCGTCGAAGGCATCAAGTACGGCGTACGCAAGGTCAACATCGACACCGACCTGCGCCTGGCATCCACCGGCGCCATGCGTCGCCTGATGGCCACCAACCCGAGCGAATTCGACCCACGTAAATTCTTCGGCGCGACCGTGACGGCGATGCGTGACGTGTGTATCGCTCGTTATGAAGCGTTCGGTACTGCCGGTAATGCTTCGAAGATCAAGCCGATCTCGTTGGAAGCGATGTATCAGCGGTATTTGAAGGGTGAGTTGAACGCGAAGGTTAACTAAGCCTGAACGTTAAGCTGCGCTGATGAAAAACCCGCCGAGAGGCGGGTTTTTTGTGGTCGATGATTTTTTGCATAATCATCTATCCAAAGGTTCGGGAAAATGGTGCTGCTGACTGCTCAATGGCAGTAATCACATGAGCTGCTTGCTCCCGATACTGGGAGTAGCGCTTAAGTACTGTTTCTACTGCGTTGAGCAATTTCTGAATGCGCTCCCTCGGCCGCTCGATCTCACAGGTGTGTGCGAACTCCAGGAGCCCTTGCCGTGATGCAAACATTGACTTGTTTCCGACCAGATCCAGCGCTAGAACATCTTCCGGGATATAGGCGGTGGTGTTGACGATGTCGTACGCCGGAGAGAGGTGCGCATCACGTCTTGTCGGGTCGGAATAGAGCAAGCCGAAGTTTTTCAAATGAGCGTCGCCATTCCCGACAATGCAACTCAGCGCGACGCTATCGAAGAGCTGATCAAGAGAGCTGCGCAGATTTTTTGCCGGGCAGAACAGACGAATCGCCTTGGCGATGGCTGCATAGCTCTTGCTGTACTTCTGGCTGGCCGATAAACCCATCAATACCGCCATGTCTTCAAACCCGAGCGGGTTGAGCTGATCGTCGCGGTCAAAACGACGCATGACAAACAGTTGGGCATTATCGGAAAGGTAAAACGGTGGAACGGAAATATCCGCCTCCTTGGCAATGGACATGCAAAGGAATTCGTTGATCGCCAGGCCGGGAAATTCGTCGCGGCCACTTTTGATGATCAGATCCGAGGTCTTCGATGTTACTCGTGGCTGGACGGTTTCTTGTCTTTCAGGCACCAATACCTTGGGTTGAACGCCAGAAATCCCTGCTCGCAGGATGTAGCGGTCAAGCATGTCAGCGAAGATATCTTCGGTGCCATCCCAAGTCAGAATTTCTTCAAGTTTTTCGCCCGGAAATTGTTGCTCCTTCAGAAGGGCATCAACTGTTTCAGATCGCACCTGAACCCGGCCAATGGGCGAGGTGCTGCCGGTCAGTGCCAGCAACAACATCGGGTCGACATTCACAGTCTTGGCCAAGCGATTACGTAGTTGTTCCAGCACATAGCCTTCTGGCAGGTTCATCTGAAAAACAGGATGAAGCTCGCGCCGTCGGAATTCGTCATGCCTGACTGGCATCGACAAGCTGATGGCCATCTCGGGTAACGCATCTTCGTGATAACGGAAGGTGTAGTTCTCGGTATCGCTGAAAAGCCTGCCGCTAGCCCCTTCAGGTGTACTCACTTTGAGCGAGGTCATTTTCATTCAAACAAGTCCCCTAGCTCTTCAAGTGTCGGCATTGCTGCAGGAACGACAGCAAGCTCACAATCCAGAGCACCCAATACTCGCGCATAGGCGATGATCCCGACGGACAGGGTGCCTTTCTCTACGGCAATGACTTTGTGGCGCGTCAGGCTCGCGAGTTCGGCAAGCTGTGCTTGCGTCAGGCCGCGGCTCAGGCGTTTTTCGCGAATCTGGGAGCCTAGTCGGCTGATTACCAAGGTGTGATCCATGTTCTGTTATCGCTACATTTATCGTTGAATGTAGCGTATACGAGACATTTTATCCATGTGGGTTATTTTTCGCCCCCACCGGGTGGGGCACGGTTCCCTTTGGTTGCTATCTGAATAGCCAAGCGCTCATCCACCAATCGACGGCGACATCAAAGAAACCTACGGCGTACCGGTTGAGGAAATCGTCGAAGGCATCAAGTACGGCGTGCGCAAGGTCAACATCGACATCGACCTGCGCCTGGCATCCACCGGCGCCATGCGTCGCCTGATGGCCACCGAGCCGAGCGAATTCGACCCGCGTAAATTCTTCGGCGCGACTGTGACGGCGATGCGTGACGTGTGTATCGCTCGTTATGAAGCGTTCGGTACTGCCGGTAATGCTTCGAAGATCAAGCCGATCTCGTTGGAAGCGATGTTCCAGCGTTATCTGAAGGGTGAGTTGAACGCTAAAGTCAACTAAAGCAAGCGAGTTATAAAAAAACCGCGACGTGA